>DAOTZP010000209.1:0-28202 GCA_034434265.1 Anaerolineales bacterium
ATTTTGCCTGTTTTGAACCGCCGATGTGCAGAGGGCGCAGAGTTTTTAATGAATTTCTCCGTGTCCTCCGCGCCTCTGCGGTAAAAAATTAAGCAAGAGCAGCAACTTGGGTTATTTTACAGAATAGAACGCCAGACCGCCAGCCATAGGCTACGGCTTGTCGTCAGCCTTCAAATTTTTGTTATTTTTTTGCCTTTTTACTGAAAACCTGTCATGCTTTTTTATAGTGGAGATGTAATGAGAAAAATTATCTTAATGTGTTTGACGTTTGCCATGCTGTTGGGCGCGTGCGCGGATTCCACCGCCGCCGTTGAAGTTCCGGTAAATGAAACGCAGCCGCCCGCGGCAAAAACCGCCAAGCCTTCAAATGAACAGTTTGAAGAGGTGACGCTCGGCGCGGGACATGGACTGCGCGGCGCATGGTTTGAATTGTATTTTACCGACCCGGCGAGCCCGCTTGCCGCACAGCGTACGGGCGGCGTGGATGCGCCGCTTGCCGCGGCGATTGACTCCGCAAGACTGAGCGTGGATGTGGCGATTTATAGTTTAAGTTTGAACAGCGTGCGCGACGCGCTGATTGACGCACACAACCGCGGCGTGCGCGTGCGGATGGTGATGGAAAGCGACAACCTTGACCGCGCCGACCCGCAGCGTTTGAAAGAGGCTGGCATTCCCATTTTGGGCGACAGGCGCGAAGGCTTGATGCACAACAAGTTTGCGGTGATTGACAACGCCGAAGTCTGGTTTGGTTCAATGAACTTTACAGACAGCGGCGCGTATGATGACGATAATTTTCTGATGCGGATTCGCTCAACAAAAGTCGCAGAAAACTTCACCAAAGAATTTGAAGAAATGTTTGTGGATGATAAATTCGGGCAGGATGCGGTTGCAGAAACGCCCAACCCGCGTGTGATTGTGGACGGCACGCCGATTGATGTGTACTTTTCCCCCGATGACAAAGCGCAGGCAAGCCTGCTTGAGCTGCTCAACACCGCGCGTGAAAATATTTTCTTTTTGGCTTTCTCTTTTACGTCCGATGAAATTGGCAATTTAATGCGCGAAAAAGCGAAAAATGATAATGTAAGGGTGTTCGGCGTGATGGATACGGAACAGGTCAATTCCAACATTGGCACGGAATATGACGCATTTAAGCAGGCGAACCTCAGCGTGCGTTTGGACGGGAACGAAGGGCAAATGCATCATAAAGTCATCATCATTGACCAGCAGATTGTGGCGCTTGGCTCGTATAATTTCACCAACAGCGCCGAAACGCGCAACGATGAAAATCTTCTGGTGATTTACAACAAAGACATTGCGCGGTTTTTTGTGGATGAATTTCAGAAAATTTACAAGATGGCAAAATAAAAACTCGCCGCAAAATTTTGAAGTAAAATCAATTTAATGAAGGAATATCTCTACTCACGCAACGCCGTTTACGAAGCCCTGCGCGCCAAGCGCAGGGAGATTTTTGCCATTGAAGTTGCCGATACCGCCCGGCAAACAGGCAAACTTGCCGAAATTATTCAACTCGCGCGCGCGCGCAAACTTAAAGTGAATATTGTCCCCCGCGCAAAACTGGATAAGGTCCACGACTATCATCAAGGCGTTGTGGCGCAGACCGGCGCATACCCATACAGCGACCTTGCGGACATTTTGGAATATGCCGATGAAAAACAAGAGCAGCCTTTCATTTTGATTTTGGATTCGCTGCAAGACCCGCAAAATTTCGGGACGCTGATTCGCACCGCCGAGTCAGTCGGCGCGCACGGGGTGGTCATTCCGCTGGCGCGGTCGGTGGAAGTCACACCCGCTGTGGTCAACGCATCCTCAGGCGCAAGCGAATGGATGCGCGTCGCGCAGGCAAATTTATCACAGGCGATTGACGCGCTGAAAGAGAACGATGTTTGGGTTGTGGGCTTGGACCAGGACGGCGAGGCAATGGCTCAAGGCTCGCGTCATTTGCGCGGCGCGGTGGGGCTGGTCGTCGGTTCGGAGGGCGAAGGTTTGCACGAACTTACCCGTAAAAAATGCGACATCCTCCTCAAACTTCCCATGCGGGGTCAAATTGAATCCCTCAATGCAGCGGTGGCTGGCTCTGTCGCTTTATATCTTGCATATCTTTCACGAACGCAAAGACCCTGAAAACGCAGCCATTAAGGGTCTTTGTGATTTAAGGAGAAAAATTTCCATGCATCATCATCACCATGAAATTAAAGTGTACGGGGAAATTAAATTGTTTGTCGGCACCGGCACGCAGGAACTTGGCAAAAAAATTGCCGAATATCTTCACCTGCCCATCAGCGAGTGCGATGTGATTGAATTCCCCAACGAGAATCTATTCGTCAAGTTGAAGGGCAGCGTGCGCGGACAGGATGTGTATGTCATTCAAACCACGTCCTCGCCCGTACATCGCAACCTGATGGAACTGCTGATTACCATTCAAACCCTGCGGCTGGATTCCGCTTCGCGCATCACCGCGGTTGTGCCTTACCTGTGCTATGGGCGCTCGGATAAAAAAGACCAGCCCCGCGTGCCGATTACCGCGCGTCTCGTTGCCGATATGCTTGAGGTGGCGGGCGCGGACCGCTACATGACCATTGACCCGCACGCCGGACAAGTGCAGGGATTTTTCTCCATTCCTGGCGATGTGCTGACCGCATCCCACCTGCTGGTGGAGCACATCAACCAAAACCTGCGTCCAACCATGAAAGACCCTGTGGTCGTTTCGGTGGATTTGGGTTTCGCCAAAAAAGGGCGCAACTACGCGGCGGATATGGATATGCCGATTGCCTTCATTGAAAAACGGCGGCAGGGCAACGACGCCAACGCCGAAGCATTGACTTTAATTGGCAGCGTGAAAGATTGCGACGTTATCATTGTGGATGATGAAGTGGATACCGGCGGCTCGATTGCACAGGCGGTCAATGTCGTCAAACAAAACGGCGCGCGCGATGTCTATCTCGCCTTTATTCACCCCATCCTTTCGCGCAACGGCGCGGAACGGCTCGGCGCGCTGCCCGTCAAGCAAATCATCACCACCGATTCCGTTCCCATCCCCGAAGCGAAGATGAAATACCTCAAAGACAAACTCGTCGTCGTTTCCATCGCCCCGCTGTTGGGAGAAGTGATTAAACGCGCGCACGAAGGGCGCTCCGTCGGCGAGATGTTTAACGAATAAGAAAACTCGGAGGTCTTTAAAACCTCCGAGTATTTACCATGAACGAACAACGCATCATTCAAAAAACAACAGACTATATCAAGCGCGAATTTCAAGCCGACTCCTCCGGGCATGATTGGTGGCACATCTACCGCGTGTGGAAGAACGCGCTGGCAATTTGCGACGTGGAAAAAGGCGACCGCTTTGTTGTGCAGCTCGCCGCGCTGCTGCATGATTTGGATGACTGGAAATTCAACGCGGACGCGGATGAAACTCCCCGCAAAGCGCGGGCGTGGATGGAAGCCTGCGGCGTGGAGGCGGACGTTATCGAACGCGTGTGCGAAATCATCTCCCGCGTCTCATACAAAGGCGCGGGCGTGGAAAATACAATGAACTCGCTGGAAGGCTTTATTGTGCAGGATGCCGACCGTCTGGACGCGATTGGCGCGATTGGCATTGGGCGCGCCTTTGCCTACGGCGGATATAAAAATAGACTCATGTACGACCCAGACTCCCCGCCCCAACTGCATGAGACCTTTGAACAATATAAAAACAGCAACAGCGCGACAATTAATCACTTTTACGAAAAACTGCTCCTGCTGAAAGATTTGATGAATACATCCACCGCCCAAAAAATAGCGGAGCAAAGACATCAGGTAATGGTTGACTTTTTGGAACAGTTTATGAAAGAGTGGGAAGGCAAAGATATAAGCGACAGCCGCCTTTAAGGCGGCTGTCTTTTTTATTGTATCTTGAGCATCTCGCGCACAATGGGCGTCAATCCGCTGAAGAAAAATTCCACAGCGATGACCATGATGATGAGACCCATCAGCCGCAGCATGACCTTGTTGCCGTTTTCGCCGATGAGATGAGTCACCTGTTTTGCGCCGACCAGCATGGCGTAGGTGATGAGCATGAGCGTGACAATTACGCCCAGCACAATTGCATACTCCACGGCGGAACTGGCTTCGTTCATCAACAAAATTGCGGTGGTAATCGCGCCCGGTCCGCAGATGATGGGAATGCCGAGCGGCGTGAGCGAAATATCGTTGATGTACTCATGCGTGGACTCGTCGTCAAACTGCGTGCGCGTCAGGCGGGCTTGCAGCATTTCATATCCCATGATGAAAAAAATCACCCCGCCGACCACGCGCAAACTGTTCGCGGAGATGGAAAAGAACGTGAAGATGAACTGCCCCGTCAGGGCAAAGGCGAGCAATATCAGCAGCGCGGTGAGGACGGCTTTTTTTGCCACGCGGCGCGATTCGTGCGGCGAAAGTTTGGACGTCATGGCGGTATAAACGGGGATGACGCCAACGGGGTTGACCATGGTGAACATGGAGACAAAACTCAGCAGGGCAAATTCAAACAGCGGGGATGCGGTCATAACTCTCCTCTAAAAAATTAAAATGGAACGCGGTGATTCAAGCGTACAATTGTTTTACCACAACGAACGGAGAGAACAAAGATGAACTTCAAACAAATATGCGCGGTTTGGGTTTTATTTACAACGCTGGCTTGCAGCGCCGTTTTGCCCGCAGGGAAAACATCCACGCTTGAACCAGAGCAAGGTGAGACGCCACCCGCGCTGGATGGCGGGCGGAATCAGCCTCAGGGGGAAGCAAATCCGCTGGCTGGGGCGGACGGCTTGGGAGATTCCCTGTATCCGAATTTTGGCAATGGCGGCTATGATGTGCAAAGTTATTTTTTGGATATTCAAATTAACGATGTGACAACGAGCGACTTGAGCGCGACGACGACCATTGAAGCAACCGCCGCGCAGGATTTGGCGAGTTTTAATTTGGATTTTATCGGGTTTGAAATTACGGGTTTAACCGTGAACGATGCGGATGCGGCGTTTTCGCGCAGCGGTCAGGAATTGACCATTACGCCAGCGCAGCCCATCAAGGCGGGTGATTTTTTTAAGGTTGTCGTGAAGTATGAAGGGCAGCCCGAAGCATTTAATTCGATTGCGATTCCCGTGCAAACCGGCTGGGTGACGTTTGAGGGCGGCATCTTTGTATTGAGCGAGCCGGATGGCGCGGCGACGTTTTACCCGGTCAACGACCACCCGCTGGATAAAGCGTTGTTCACCTTTCGTGTGACTGTTCCCGAACCGTATGAGGCGGCGGCAAATGGCGTGCTGAAAGAAAAAACAGATAACGGCGAAACGACCACCTATTTGTTCACGCTGCGCGACCCGATGGCGAGTTATCTTGCCACCATCAACGTCGGCGATTTCAACGAAGAGACGATGACATCCAAAGGCGGCGTGCCAATTCGCAATTATTATGCGGTGGATTTGCCAAAAGAAATAAGCAAGCCGTTTGCGCGGCAGGGCGAGATGATTGATTATTTCAGCGGGTTGTTTGGCGAATACCCGTTTGAAGTGTATGGCTCGCTGGTGATGAATGCCTATTTCGGCGCGGCGTTGGAGAATCAAACCTTGTCCATTTACGGCGCGGATATGATTGACTTGGAAGATATTGCAGGCGCTGAATTGGTGGCGGCGCATGAGGCGGCGCATCAATGGTTTGGCAATCACGTCAGCGTGGCGGATTGGGGCGACATTTGGCTTAATGAAGGGTTTGCGACTTATTGCGAAGGTTTATGGCTGGAACATCTTCACGGGCGCAAAGGCATGGATGAATTTATTGTTGATATTTACAACCAGGCGGCTGAGTTTCCGCAGTATTTTCCCGCGCCGGGCAGCCCTCCCGCCGATAACCTGTTCAACGGCGGCGTGTATTACCGCGGCGGGTTGACGCTGCACGCGCTGCACCTTGAAACGGGCGATGATGTTTTCTTTAAGATTCTTAAGACATATTATGAAAGATACAAAGGCGGCAACGCCCGCACCGAAGATTTTATTGCAGTTGCCGAAGAAGTCAGCGGAAAAGATTTGAAAAATTTCTTTCATGCGTGGCTGTATCAGGATGAGTTAATGCCGATTCCTGAATTGGGGTTAAAGGTAAAATAACGCTTGTCATGCAGCCGACGCTTTTTTCCGCGCTTCATTTCACGGTTTCGCAAATCACGTTTCGCATCCGCAAACTTTTGGAAGGCGATTCCCAGTTGCAGGATGTGTGGGTGGAAGGCGAAATTTCCAACCTTTCGCGCCCTGCTTCGGGGCATATTTACTTTACGCTTAAAGATAAAAACGCCTCGCTGCGCTGCGTGATGTGGAAGACGGACGCGGCGCGGCTTCGGGCAAAATTACAGGACGGCATGGCGGTGGAAGTTCACGGGCGGGTTGTGGTGTACGAGCCGCAGGGGCAATATCAGCTTGTGGCGAATATGATTCAGCCCAAAGGCGAAGGCGCGTTGTATGCGGAATTTATGCGCCTGAAAGCCATGCTTGAAGCGGAAGGTTTGTTTGATGAATCGCGCAAGCGCGCCATTCCCGGACTGCCGCGCGTGATTGGAATCGTCACATCACAAACGGGCGCGGCGCTGCGCGATATGCTCAACACGCTGCGCCGCCGTCTTCCGCTGGCGCGGGTGATTCTCGCCCCGTCCGCCGTGCAGGGCGCGGAAGCGCCGCCCGCGCTGGCGAACGCGCTGCAATCGTTGAACAAACATCAGCCCGATGTGATTTTGCTGGCGCGCGGCGGCGGCTCAATTGAAGATTTGTGGGCGTTCAATGATGAGCGCGTGGTCCGCGCTGTGGCTGCCTCTTCCGCGCCGGTGATTTGCGGCGTGGGACATGAAACCGACTTCACCTTGTGCGACTTCGCCGCCGACCTGCGCGCGCCCACGCCCACCGCCGCGGCGGAACTTGCCACCCGCATTTCAGCCGAAGAGTTGGGCAGTTTGCTTGCCGCGAGGTTTGAGCAAATGAGCAATATCATGTTCAACCGCATCACGGAGGAAAAATCGGTGTTGGAGAATTTATCGGCGCGGATGAAATATGTCTCGCCGCAGCGGCGCATTCAAAACGAAACCCAGCGGGTGGATGAACTTTCCCGCCGAATGCAGTCTGCGCTGAGTCATTGGCTCGCGCTGCAATCCAAGCATGTGGATGGCGCGGCGAAACGTCTTGGGGCGTTGAACCCTGCCGCGATTCTTTCGCGCGGGTATGCCATTGTCACCCGCGAGGATGGAACGCTGGTGGCGAAAGTTTCGCAGGCGCAAGGTAAAATGAACGTCCGTGTGAGTGACGGAGAATTTAAGGTCAACAGAGAATAGAGAGTGTGTAATGACGCCAAAAACAAAAACCGCCCAAAAACCTGTGGAAGAATTAAGTTACGAAGAAGCGCTCGCCGAGTTGGAAAGTATTGTGGAAACGTTGGAAGGCGGGGAAAACCCGCTGGATGACGCGATGAAATTATTTGAGCGCGGACAGGCGCTGACCGCGCGCTGCAATGCTTTGTTGGAATCCGCGCAGTTGAAAGTGCAAAAACTCTCCGGCGATGTTTTGACTCCGTTTGAGGACGAAGACGAATGAACATCTTTGAACAACTGATTTACAACAAAGTATTGGATGCGGTGCTGGCGGGCTGGCTGATAGCGCAGGCGTTGAAAATTCCCACCGAATATTTGCGCTCGCGCCGCTGGATGTGGAGCATGTTCTTTGCCCCGGGCGGAATGCCTTCCTCCCACTCCGCGCTGATGGTTGCGGGGACGGTTGCCACAGGGTTGTATCACGGCTTTGATACTCCCGTGTTTGCGATTGCGGTGGGCATTACCATGATTGTGGTGCATGACGCGGCGGGCGTGCGGCGGCAGGCGGGCTTTCACGCGGAGCGGATTAATTTTCTTTTTGAGGAATTGCTTAAAGGTCACGCGTGGAGCGAGAAAGACTTGAAGGAAGTCATCGGTCACACGCCGCTGGAAGTGATTGGCGGAATTATTTTGGGTTTTATTGTTGCCATTACCGAATGGCTGATTTGGCCCTAGAAAAAAGCCCCGCAATGCGCGGGGCTTTTTTTATTGACATCCATTTGCAAGATGTTCTTCAAACGTAACGGCAAAGTTGTGGTATCCGCTGTTGTCGCATCTTGCGCGGAAGTAATAATAAGGCGAGGGCTGCGGGAAGGCGACGGCTTGAAGCGCTTGCAGGCTGGGGTTGGCAATGGGCGCAGGGGGCAGCCCGGTGTGGATGTATGTATTGTACGGGGAATCAAATTTCAGGTCGTTTAAGGAAAGCGGGTTTTTCCACCAAGTTTGATTGACGGCATCATAGCCGAGCGCGTATTGCACGGTGGGGTCGCTGCCGAGTGTCATGCCGCTTTGCAGGCGGTTGTAAAAGACCGAGGCGATGAGCGGCATTTCCTCCTTGCGGACGGCTTCGCGCTCAACCATTGAAGCCAATGTAACGGCTTGAATGAGATTTAAGTTCTGCGCTTGAAAGCCTGCCTGCAAGTCCGCGCTAATGTGAGAGACAAAGTTCCGCGCAATGTGGTCAAGCAGCTCGCCTGTGGCGCTTTGCCGCGAGAAGATGTAGGTATCGGGGAAGAAGAAGCCTTCCATTGAAGCGGAGTCGGGGAGGAAGTTCAGCGCTTCGGGCGGGGTTTGGGCGGCGGCGAGGAATGTTTCGGGTGCGATGTTTAAGCCGGAGGTGGGCAAAGACGCGGCGATTTCTTCCATGCGCCAGCCGGGCAGAATTACAAAGGTCACATTGGCGGGGGTGGAATCTTGCAGGCGGCGGGCAATCTCCACAATGGAAAGCGCGGAGCTGAGGAGGTATTCGCCGGATTGGATGTTGCGGTCGAGACCGGTGTAGGTGACGTAATCGAGAAAGGCTTGCGGGTTGGAGATGAAGCCATCCTGTTGCAAACGCGCAGCAACGGAGAAGACCGACTCGTTTGGGGCGATGGAAAAAGCCCGCCAGCCTGCTGCGGGGTCGAGGGGCGTGAAAAGCGCGTCGCCGTGGAATATCAACGCTGCGGCGTATTGAATCCGCTGCCCGATGTTAAGATGCGCGGCGGGCGTTCCGTATAAGATTGAAGCGCGGGCGGGGATGTCGTAGATAAAAAAATAAAGCCCTGCGGCAAGAAGGGCAATCAGAAAAACGGTGAGGAGAAAACGTCGCATGTGTCAGGCTTTTTTTTCGCGCCGCGCTTCAAGGTACGATTGCAGAATGACAACGGCGGCGAATTCGTCTTGATGTCCGGCGCGTTTTTTGCGCGATACGCCAAGTTGAATGCGCGCGGCGCGGGCTTCCTGCGTGCTGAAGGATTCGTCCCATAGTTGGATGGGGATTTCGGTTTGGGTTTTGAGCTCTTCGGCAAAGCGCGCGGCGCGGCGTCCGGCGGCGTTGGGGTTGCCCTCCTCGTCGAAGGATTGCCCGATGACGATGAGTGTGACGTTGTGCTGCGCGGCGAGCCCGGCGACTTGCGCGGCGTCTATCTTGCGGGAGATGTGCCGCAAGACTTGAAGCGGCGCGGCGATGGTTGCGGTTTCATCGCTTAAGGCGATGCCGATTCTTTTTTCGCCGTGGTCTATTGCCAAGATTCTTGTCATATTTTTTAGATTTCACCTTGATAAACTTGATAAACGAAGATTTTTTATCTCTGTTCATCATGGTGAATTATTTGGTTGTATGCGACATGAATGTCCAGTTACGGGCTGCTTTTTTAATCTTCGGCGGCGCGGGCGACTTCTTCTTCGTCGAAGACGACTTCCTCTTTACCGGAGAGTTTCTTATCCACTTTGGCGGCAATGAGGCGCAAATGTCCCGGGTGGGCAACGTAATCGAGGTCATCGGCGGGGATGGCAAGCACCGGGCAGAGGGTGAAGTTTTCAATCCACGATTCGTATAGGTCGTTTAGGTTTTGCAGGTATTCGGGCGCAATTTTGCGCTCGTATTCGCGCCCGCGTGAGTTGATGCGGTTCATCAAGGTTGGCACGGAAGCGCGCAGGTAGATGACCAAATCCGGCGGGGGGAGAAATTGCACGGTGGTTTCGTACAGCTCGCGGTAGGTTCTGTAATCGCGCTCCATCATGTTGCCTTGACGGAAGAGGTTTTCGGCGAAGATTTCCGCATCTTCATAGATGCTGCGGTCCTGCACCACAGAGGCTGAGCGCTGCATCAAGTTGAAGTGCGCGCGCAGGCGGTGGGTTAAAAAGAAGACCTGCGAGTGAAACGCCCACGCGGACATATTCTGGTAAAAGTCTGCGAGGTAGGGGTTTTCGGCGACCGGTTCGTAGAACGGTTCCCAGCCCATTTCGGCGCACAGCATTTTGACGAGCGTGGATTTTCCCACGCCGATGTTTCCGGCGACAGCAATAAATTTGTTCATGGAGCTTTTTCCCGTGAGTGATTTTTGAAAGCCGCCCAATGTTACCACTATGGAATGCGCGCGGCGGGAGTTTTAAGAAATGGGAATTTAAGAGAACCCACCCGCGAAACTTTCATTTTGCGGGCGGGCTGTTTTTCCGTTGGCGCGGCGGCTGCGTTATTTGCCAAACCACATGCGCGCCATCAAATTATCCTTTTTGATGAATTGATGAAAAAGCGCCGCGCCGATGTGCAGCGCCACCAGCGCAAACATCAGGTAGGTCATCGCCGCGTGACCAAGACGGGGGGGATAAACAAACAAGTCTTCGGGAATTTCGCGCGCGCCGCTTAACACTTCGCTCAGCCCGTAGGCGTTGCCCAGCCCCGCGCCGGTTATCAGCAATCCAAACACGCCGAGATACAGCAAAAAGTGAACGGCTTTGGCGGTGAATCTTAACAATGCGTTTTCTTCGTTTGCTTCGGCGGGGGTTTTGAAGACAAAGCGCGTAATGACGCGGATGACCATTAAAACGCCGAGCGCCATTCCCATCATTTGATGACTGCCAATCATGGGAACGGCTTCTTTATTGGGCATGGGGCTGAGCACAAAACTGCCTGAAACAAGCAGGACAATCGTCAGCAAGCCAACCAGCCAGTGCAGCGCAACGTGAACGGGGTGATAGCGTTTGGGTGTATCGGTGGACATATTTATTCATCTCTCCTTTTTTGTGGTTTGTATGCAGATGCGTTGAGCAGCCTTTTATGTACGCGGGAACATCGCTTGCAGCGCGCGGGGCAGTTCGTTTTGCCAGCTGGTGTAGTTATGACCTCCGGCAAATTCGCGGTAGGTTACTTTGTATCCGCTGCTTTTCAAAATTGGCTGTATGCGGCGGTTGTCTTTCAGCAGCCAGTCGTAGTGACCAATATCCATCCAAATTTCAATCCCGCGCGATTGCTTTGCGCGGATTAAATCCACCGCGGCGAAATCGCGCCCCTCCGCTGAAAACACGCCGGACTGGCAGATGACCTTGCCGAAAATTTCCGGCATTCGCAGCCCCGTGTACATGGACATCAACCCGCCGAATGAAGCGCCAAGCACGCCATATGCGCCGGGATTTTTTTTGAAATCGAGCAGGTTGAGTTTTTTTGCGGCAAGCGGCAGGATGGAGTGTTCAATCGTCATTAGCGTGGCGTCGGAGCAGGCGTATTCCGCGCCGCGGCGTTTGCCGCCGTTTTCAAGGAACGCGATTGCAATCGGTTGAATTTTTTTCTCGTAAATCAAATTATCCACAATCACGTTTAAGGCTGCGCGTTTGAGATAGTCCGCGCCGTCGTACGCCAGCAGCAGCGGAACAGGGCGCTTAACCGGCGGCTGATAAAGATACGCCTCGCGCGTGCCGTTTTCTTCCATCATCCATGTATCTGCAAGGTGACTGGTGACTTTTCCGCTTGGGATGCCTTTTTGTTTTACCGCATACGGCGTGGGTTTGCCGTGCGGCATATAGAAGAAGTGGTTGTAATGTTTTATGCCGTTGAAAATGACGTTTGGGTTGAGCGGGTCTTTTACGCGCTTTTTGGTTTGCGGGTCGTAAAACGCATATTCAAGATACGCGCTTAAATCCAGTTCGATGGAATACGTCCACACGCCGGGGGAGGTTTGTTTCATCCTTTGCGGGTTGTGTTCCCAAAAGTGAATGTCGTCAATCAGGTGCGGCGCCGAACTTCCGCGCCAGACAAACGTGGCGCGCTTTCCGTCAATGACGGGATTGCCGTATTGTCTTGCCAGTTCAAGAAGATTTGCACTCATGATTTCATTATATAACGCAAGTTGCCGCCTTCAAAAGGGAAGAAGGATGTTGCCTGTTTTGAACCGCCGAGTCGCAGAGGGCGCAGAGTTTTTAATGAATTTCTCCGTGTCTTCCGCGCCTTTGCGGTAAAAAATTAAGCAAGGGTAGCAAATCGGGGTGTATAAGAACTCTGAGGTTTCACAAAACTCGGAGTTCTGTTTTACATAATTTCATCCACGCGCCAGCATTCTTCGCCGAGCAATTTGTATAACCGCGAAATCAGTTCGGGACAAATTTTTGTCGTGTCGTTGGGGAAGTCAATCAAATGTCCTTTGCCGTTTTCATAAATGTGGAAGGAGAATTTGTCTTTTCCGTGAAACGAAATGAGATTGCCATGCAAGGTTTGAATGCGGCGTTTGTCGTGCTGCTTGTCGTGCGTGGCGCGCAGCATAATTGTAATTTGGCGCGGCGGGTGTTCCTCACCCGCTTTGGCGAGCGGCACATACAACGAAGGCGCAGTGTAAGACATAACCACCGTTTCGCCTGTGGCTGCATCGGTTGTTTCGGTCAGCATGGAATCAGGCAGCGCGCGCGGCGGCGTGATGGGTTCATGCTTGTCGAACTTGGGCGCGGGCTTGGATGCGATTTGCGCGTCCTCGAAGGAAGGCTGCCACTCCGCGTCCCAGCCTTCGGGGAAGTTCTCCGGCGGGGGCGGCATGTCGTCATTCGCCGGCGGTTCCGCTTCCACATAAACGGGCGCGGATTCTTCTACATGCTTATATTCCACCGTTGGCAGGTTGGAAGCCTGTCCCACTGCTGACAGGTTGGAAACCCGCACCACCGCTTGGGGCTGGTTTTGCTTGGGCGTTGTGGATAGGCTGGAAGCCTTTCCTGCTTTGGATTGATAGTGAAGCGGCTTGGCGGGCGGGGTTTCGTCCATCGGGTGGGCATCCGCCGCGGCGGTGACTTTAATCTCGGTGCGAATCACATCCGCGAGAATTTTCGGCGGCGTGCTGCCCGTATCCACTTTTCCTTCCACAATGATAATTTGCCCGTCTTTCAATTGTTCTTTGAAGCGTTCCCATGTTTTGGGGAACAATACCAATTCAATGCTGCCTTGAATATCTTCAATGGTCACAAAGCCCATCGGCTTGCCGGTTTTTGTGGTGTACGGGCGGATGGCGGTGACCAACCCCGCAACGCGCACTTTCTCTTCGTGGTTCGCTTCGCCGAGTTGTCCCGAAAAATAACTGACAATTTGCGCGAGCGTGGCTTGATATTGGTTGAGCGGGTGGTCGGTGATGTACATGCCCACCAGTTCGCGCTCCCAGTTGAGCATTTCGCGCTTGTCCGCGTTTTTCACTTCGGGCAGTTGAATATCCTCCACAACCCCCGTCCCCGCGCCAAACAGACTCATCTGCCCCGCGCCTGCCGCGCGGAAGTGATTTGTGCTGATGGCGACGATTCTATCCAACGCCGCGAGCAGCGAAGCGCGGTTGCCGAATGAATCCAGCGCGCCGACTTTGATTAAACATTCAAGCGAGCGTTTGCCTGCGGCGCGCAAATCCACGCGGCGGGCAAAATCGTTCAGGTCGGTGAATTTGCCGTTTTTGCGCGCTTCGAGAATTAAATCCACCGCGCTTTGGCTGACGTTTTTGACCGCCCCCATGCCAAAGCGGATGTGCGGCTTGCCGTCAATATCTTCGATGCTGAAATCCCATTCGGAGGAGTTTACGTCCACAGCGAGGACAGGCACGCCCATGCTGCGCGCATCCGCAACGTAGAAGGCAACCTTTTCCGTCTGGTTTGCGGATGCAGATAACAGCGCGGTCATGTATTCGGCGGGGTAATGCGCTTTGAGATATGCCGTTTGCACGGCGATAACGCCATAATCGGCGGCGTGAGATTTGTTGAACCCATACCTCGCAAATTCCTCCCAGTCGGAATAAATTGCGTTGGCGGTGGCTTCATCCATGCCTTTTTCCACTGCGCCTTTTACAAACTTGGCGCGGTGTTTGTCAATGTCTTCTTTTTTCTTTTTGGAAATCGCCTTGCGGAGTTCATCGGATTCTGAAGGCGTGTAACCCGCCAATTCAACGGCGGCGCGCATGAGTTGTTCCTGATACACGGGAATGCCAAAGGTATCTTTGAAAATCGGCTCCATGGCGGGGTGGCGGTATTCCACCTCCGCTTCGCCGTGCATCCGCGCAATGTAGTCGGGGATGAACGCCATCGGTCCGGGACGGTAGAGCGCGACCATAGCGATGATGTTGTCGAGATTTTGCGGCTTCATCTCCATCAGCCAGCGCGTCATTCCCCCGCCTTCCACTTGAAATACGCCAGCCGTGTGACCCGCGCCCATCAACTCAAATGATTTTGGGTCATCAATTGGGATGTTGTTCAAATCAAAGCGTATGCCGTGACGTTTGTAAATCAGGTCACATGCGCGCGCCATGACGGTGAGCGTGATGAGTCCGAGAAAGTCCACTTTTAACATGCCGAGCGAATCGAGAATGCCCATTTCAAACTGCGTGACCGATTTGATGGGCGTATCTTCCGCGCCGGAGGTGGGGCGGTGCAGCGGCAGGTATTCGATAATCGGCTTGTCGGAGATGACCACGCCCGCGGCGTGCGTTCCGGCGTTGCGGACCGTGCCTTCCATGCGCGCGGCAATGTCTATCACTTCGCGCATTTTTGGGTTGGTGTCGTAAATCTTTTTGAAGTCGGGCACTTCGAGCGCGTCTTTCATGCTTGCGCCGCCTGCCATGAACGGCACAAGTTTGGCGACCTTGTCCACTTCGGGCAGGGGAATTTCCATCACGCGCGCCACATCGCGGATGGCGGCTTTTGCGCCCATTGTGCCAAAGGTGATGATTTGCGCGACTTTATCGGAGCCGTACTTGTTGGCGCAGTATTCGAGCATTTTCCAGCGCAGGTCGTCGCGGAAGTCGAGGTCAATATCGGGCATGGAGACGCGGCCCGGGTTCAGGAAGCGCTCGAAGATGAGGTTGTGTTCCAGCGGGTCCACGCGGGTAATGTCAAGGGTGTAGGCAATGATTGACCCGGCGGCGGAGCCGCGCGCGTTGTACCAAATGTCGTTGGCGCGCGCAAAGGCGCATAAATCCCACACAATCAGGAAGTATGCGTCAAATCCCATTTGGTGGACGACGCTCAATTCATATTCAAGACGTCCGCGCACGCGGGGCGATTCGGCTTCTTTGCCGTAGCGCATTTTTGCGCCTTCTTCGCACAAGGCGCGCAGATAAGTTTCGGCGGTGTAGCCTTCGGGGACGGGAAACTCCGGCAGGTGATATTCCTTGAAGGACAAGTCCACGTTGCAGCGTTCGGCGATGAGCAGCGTGTTGGAGAGCGCGTCCGGCACTTCGGCGAACAGGCGGCTCATTTCTTCGGGCGAGCGCAGGAAGTAGCTGTCGTCCGTCATGCGCATTCGCTCCGGGTCTTTCAGCGTGGAGTTGGTTTGGATGGCGAGCAGCACATCCTGCAACCGCGCGTCTTCGCGGTTGATGTAATGCACGTCGTTGGTGGCAATGTATTTCGCCGCGTACTTTGCGCCGAGTTCGAGCAGTTTTTTGTTAAGGTCGGTGATTTCTTTTATGTTGTGCTGCTGCAATTCAACAAAGAAGCGGTCTTTGCCAAATACGTCGTAATACCAGTTCCAGCGGCGCACGGCTTCTTCGGGGTTGTCGTCCAGCAGCGCGCGTGGAATCTCTGCGGACATGCAGCCTGAGGTGCAAATCAATCCTTCGGAGTGCGCGGCGAGAAATTCGCGGTCAATGCGTGGGTAGTAGTAAAAGCCTTCCAGCTGCGCGGCGGAAGCAATCTTTAATAAATTTTTGTAACCCGTTTCATTTTCGGCGAGCAAGAGCAGGTGATAGGAAGAACGGTCAAGTTTGGAATCTTTATCCTTCATTCCGCGCGCCGCCATGTACGCTTCCAGCCCGATGATGGGTTTAATGCCTTCGGCTTGGGCGGCTTTGTAAAAATCAATCACGCCGAACATGGTGCCGTGGTCGGTGATGGCGACGGAGTTCATGTTCATTTCTTTAACGCGTTTGACCAGCTTCTTGATATTGGAGAAGCCGTCGAGCAGGGAGTATTCGGTGTGAACGTGAAGGTGGGCGAAGGACATGGGGGATTAAAGATTAGAGGATTAGAGGATTAGAGAATAGAGGATTAGAGAATAGAGGTTGGAGATTAGAGATTGGAGGTTGGAGGTTGGTTGGGCGAAAAGATTATAGCACGCATGTTCAGGTATGAAGTTGACGGTTGGCTTAAAAAAACATAACTCACCCTGAAATCAAAGTTTCGCGGGCGAGTTTGTTTTATCTGGCAAAATGAATTATGTTTTGTTATGCCGGTTCCACGACTTTGGTCGTCACTTCAAACACGGGCGGGTTTTCGAGCGTTTTCTTCACCTTGCACAGTTCCGCAGAGCGGATAAGCGCGGCATGATACTGCTGCGGAAAATCCGGCGGCACTTGAATTTCCAAATCAACCTTATCCGGCAAGCCTGTCATCATGTTGAAATGGTTGCGCTGAATAATGCGGATTCCTTCGGTGGGCAAATTGCGCTGTTTGCAAAAGCCCAGCACATAAATTCCCGCGCATGTTCCAATCGAAGCGAGAAACACCTCAAAGGGCATCGGCGCTTCATCCATGGGCGGCTGGTCGGTTTGAACCGTATGCCCACGAAAATGGGCGTCCACTTTCAGCCCGCCCGGAAAGTCAATAATCATCTCCATAAGAGTACCTCCAAATTTTTTTGCGTCAAAATATCGTCTTATTCGTAGATGCAGCTAATTGAAAAAAGTTGCAAACTCAAATGGACTATAATGTATGCGCAAAAAGGAGATTGCCATGAACGAGAAAAAACGCAATGAAATTATTTCCTCCACTCCGCAAACCGGCGTTGTGCGGAGCATTATCAATCAACTTAAATTAATTTTTCGCTTAATGGGCGACAAGCGCGTAAGCATGTTTGCAAAGTTGATTCCCATCGGCGCGTTTGCCTACCTGCTTTTCCCCGGCGATGGCGATTTGGTGCTGCCCGTCATCGGCATGGTGGATGATGCGATGATTCTCTGGCTTGGCTCGTATGTTTTTACCGAAATGTGCCCGCCCGCCGTGGTGGAGGAACATCTCAAAGCGTTGTCAGGTCAGACCGTATCGCAGGAAGAAAATGATGTTGTGGACGGGCAGGTGGCCGAAGTCAAAGACGAGCCTCCGCAATCATGAAACGTATTTGGATTGTTTTGATTCTTGCATTGGGAATGTTTGCCTGCCGCGCAAACGAATCGCCCGCCCCGACCATCACTCCGCTGGCTGCCACAAGCGCGCCTTTGCCCACCCGCACACAGCTGCCCGCCTTGCCAGTTGAATCCACGCCGGAGGCGGGTCCCGCCGCGCCGCGTTCTTTTCCCAGCCCGCAAAATTATGAATGGAAGCAAATCGCCAGCGGGTTGAGCCGCCCGGTGGATATTCAATCCGCGCAGGGAAAATTATTCATCCTCGAAAAAAACGGGCGCATCCGCGTGTTTGAAAACGGACAGCTGCTTGCCGCGCCGTTTCTCGACATCACCGACCGCGTGAATGACGAGGGCAACGAAATGGGCTTGCTCGGCTTGGCGTTTCATCCTGATTTTGAAAGCAACGGCTTTTATTACGTCAATTACACCGGCGCGGGCGGAAATACGCGCATCTCGCGTTTTACGGGCAGCGACCCAAACAGCGAAAAAGTTTTGCTGGTTATTGAGCAGCCATATTCAAATCATAACGGCGGCGCGCTGGCATTTGGTCCCGATGGATTTTTATACGCCGCGCTTGGCGATGGCGGCGCCGCAGGCGACCCGCATAAAAACGGTCAAAACAAAAATTCCCTGCTTGGCAAAATTTTGCGGCTTGATGTAAATAACGGCGACCCGTATGCCATTCCATCCGATAACCCGTTTGGCACGGAAGTGTGGGCGTATGGCTTGCGTAATCCGTGGCGCATATCCTTTGACATGCAAACCGGCGACTTGTGGATTGCGGATGTCGGTCAAGGCGCGTGGGAGGAGGTGAACTACTTTCCCGCAGGCGGCGCGCCCGGCGCAAACTTCGGCTGGTCCATTATGGAAGGCGCTCACGGCTACGATGGCGAGCCGCAGCCCGCGCTGCTTTTGCCCGCTGTGGAATACAGCCACGATACCGGCGGATGTTCCGTTACCGGCGGGTATGTGTATCGCGGCGCCATGCCCGAATGGAACGGCGTGTACTTTTACGGCGATTACTGTCTTGGGACGATTTGGGGCTTAATGCTGGCGGATGGCAACTGGCAAAGCGCGGAGTTATTCCAAACGGGCGAGTTAATCACCACCTTTGGGCAGGATGCTTCGGGCGAGCTGTACTTTGCCAGCGATAAAGGCGGCATTTATCACCTTACAAAAAAATAAGGATATATCACATCTTAAATAGGCGGTTTGTCACCCTGTTTTGTGACGCCTGTCACTTGTTGGGCAGGCGTCTTTGATTTAAACTACAACCATCAAGAGCAATCAAGATGGAGGCAAATATGGCGGAAAAGACTTGGAAAGTTGAAAAGTCAAAGTATTGCGAACATGCCGAGCATGAAGTTCAAATCGAAGATGAAGTTGTGTACCCGCCCGAAATTCTGCCAGACCAGCCGCCGCGAGTCATTGCCCGCCGCTGCTCCAACGCTCTTGAATGCAACATGATGGATAAAGCCGCCTGCTTGTTGTGCGGAACAAATCCAAACCTTGACCCTGTGTAATTGAGCGACCAAAAGTTGCTCTTCCAAACTCTCTCCTCCCTCTGAGTTGGTCTTTTGGCTGCGCCGCGTGAGAACGCGGCGTATGCCGTTAAGAGGGGGCTGCCCGTAACGCAAAGGCGCGCCCTATGCTGGCAAATTACAAATCAACCTTCTCCCCGCTGTGTGTGGAATCATATCCACCCAGCGAGGCAAGCAATTTGCGAAATGCCGCGCTTTGGATGTAGTCCAGCAGCGGGGAGAACATCTCTTCGCTATCGCGCGGAAAAATCAGGTCATAACGTTCCTCAAACAGCGGGACAAAACCCAGCCCGCGCTGCGTTGCGGCGGCTTGCAAGCCGAGCGCGGCATCCGCTTTGTCTTGCTGAATCAAATGCGCGCTTTCACTGTGCGTGCGGACAATTTTCTCGTACTCTTGAATTTTTTTTGCGGATATTCCCGCCTTGCGAAGTTCCATATCCAGCCACAGGCGCGTGCCGGAGCCAGGGTTGCGGTTGACGAATGTCACGTTTTTGCGCGTCAGGTCGGAAATCTTGCGGATGGATTTTGGATTTCCCTTTGCCACCATTAACCCCTGTGTGCGGTGCGCGAGCGTCATCACTTCCATTTTGCGGTCGGGGAATAAATGTTTGACGAATGGCGTGTTGTATTTTCCGTTTTCATCGAGCAGGTGCGAACCGCTGATTTGGCATAACCCCTGACGCAAATTCACCAAACCATCCAGCGAGCCGACGGGCAGGTTAAGCAGCGTGACGTATTTGGATAGTTGTTCGGCAATGCTTTCTATTGCAAGGTCGTGGCTGCCTGAAAATACAAATACAGGTTTTTTGCTTTTGGGCAAAACCAGTTCCTGCAAAATAAACGCGCCCGCTTTGGCTTTATAAAATTTTTCGTGAACTTTGCCCGTTTTGCGAATTTCGCTTATCTCAATCAAATCGGCTGCCTGCAAGGCAAGGATGTGATGCCGCACCCACGCGGGCGATTGATTTAACTTGCGCGCCAGATGGGTGAGCGTGGCGGGCGTTTCCATCAACAGACGCAAAATTTCCATGCGGCGCGCATCCGCAAGCAGTTTGATTCTGTCAAAGGAATGAACGGCATGAATGTTTTTCATCTTTTGCTTTTCAAATTAGGAAAAACTTAAATGAAAGTGTAGTAAAAAAACGCCGATTCGTCAATTGATTTATGATTTGAAGATTAATTCCACCGGGCAGTGGTCCGAGCCTGTAATCTCTTCGTGAATGATGACATCCTTTACGCGCGGCATGAGCGATTCGGAAACGAGGAAGTAGTCAATCCGCCAGCCAATGCCGCGCTGCCGCGCCGCAAAGCGGTATGTCCACCATGTGTATTGAACTTTTTCCGGGTACAGGCTTCGGTATGCGTCCACAAATCCATGCTCGAGAAATTTTTGCACCCACTCGCGTTCTTCGGGTAAAAAACCGGAGGTGGTTTCATTTTCTTCGGGGTTTTTCAAGTCAATCGGCTGGTGGGCGGTGTTGAAATCGCCGGTGATGACGAGCTGCTCGCCTTTTTTATGCAGGCTATCGCACAGTTTGAGCAGGTGTTGGTAAAACGCCAGCTTGTATTCCACGCGGTCACGCCCGCGCTGCCCGTTGGGAAAATAAATGTTGAACAGGCGGAATCCATTTTGCACGGTTTGAATTACGCGCCCTTCCACATCAAATTCTTCCGCGCCCATGCCGGTTACAATTTCATCGGGCGTTTTTTTAAAGAAGGTTGCCGTTCCGCTGTATCCTGGGCGCTGCGCCGCATTCCACACAAACGGCATTTTTAACTGGCTGCGTTGTTCTTCGTTTAATTGTTCTTCACGGGCTTTTACCTCTTGCAGGCAGAGCAGGTCGGGCTTTTGTTTAAATGCCCAGTTGAGCGCGTTCTTTCCCAGCGCGGCGCGGATGCCGTTTATGTTCCATGTAATAATTTTCATCAGGTTTCCTTTAATCGTTTATGGTAAACTTTTTGCAAAAGAGGAGTTATATGGATACGTCATCTCAAAAGCAGGTTGTTTGCATTGAAGACGACCCTGAAATGATTGAACTCATTCGGCTGATTCTCAGCCGCCGTAATATTCATGTGCATGGCGCGGCAGGCGGGGCGGAAGGCATTAAGAAAGTGAAAGAAGTTCGTCCCGACCTGATTTTGCTGGATTTGATGATGCCGGATATGGACGGGTGGGAAGTATACCAACAAATTAAAACCGATGAATCCATCAAGGATACGCCGGTGATTGTGGTGACTGCCAAAGCGCAAAACATTGATAAAGTGCTTGGCTTGCATATTGCCAAAGTCACCGACTATATTGCCAAGCCGTTCAGCCCGCAGGATTTAACCGAAAGCGTGGAAAAAGCGCTCGGCGTAAAAAAATCTTAAATCTTCAACATGCCCCGCAAAGTAATTGTAAAAAACTTAACGCGAACTCTGCCCCAGCCTGCGCGCGTTGGCTTTTGCGATTCCTTCCTCTGCCGCCTGCGCGGGTTGATGTTCCGCGCGCGGCTTGACCATGAAGACGGGCTGCTGCTCGTTGAACGGAAAGACTCGCGCCTCGATACATCCATTCACATGCTCTTCGTCCCCTTTGACCTTGCGGTATTTTGGATTAACTCAGAAATGAAAGTGGTGGATAAGGTCATCGCAAAATCGTGGAAGCCCGCCTATATGCCCAAAGCGGCGGCGCGGTACACGCTGGAAGTTCACCCGAATCGTTTTGGGGATTATGAAATTGGAGATGTGGTTGAGTTTGAGAATGTTTAACCGCCCCTTTGTTGTATTCTTTCTTGTTGTTTTGCTTTCTTCGCTTCTTTACCCTGTTCCCGCGCGCGCGCAGGATGCCGGACCGGTTTATATCGTCCAACCCGGCGACAACCTTTCTTCAATCGCCTCGCGCTTCAATATCAGCCTCGCGGATTTAATGTCCGCAAACAACATCAGCGACCCCAATCAACTTTATGCCGGGCAGCAGCTGGTCATCCCCGGCTTGCAAGACGTTTCCGGAATCTTAAGAACCGAAGTCATCAATTTTGGAGATTCGTATCGCAGCGTATTGCGCCGCACGCAAGTTCCTGAATCGCTTTTCAAAAAACTGAATCGCGTGGTCAGTCCCAGCGAATTTTATGTGGGCGTGAGCATGATTGTCCCGGACGCTGCGCAGCAAACGCTAAACACCCGCGTCACCGCGCGCGCAGGCGAATCGCTGCTTGAGATGGCTGTCAAACAAAACACGGATGTGTGGACTCTCGCGCATCACAACCGCTTGCAAGGCTCGTGGCATCTCATCCCCGGCGATACGTTGTTCACCGCAAGCGGCTCGGCATCTGAAACCATCAGCGGGCTGCCCCCGGCTTTCCTCAACGCGCAAATCCGCGACCTGCCCATCAAACAAGGCGGCACGGGCGTGATTCGCGTGAAGACGCTTCCCGATGTGAAATTGGGCGGGATTCTCGTGGACCGTCCTTTGACCTTCTTCCCGATTGAAGAGGGCTGGCAGGTTGCCTTGCAGGGCGTCCACGCGTTATTGACTCCGGGCGTGCATCCGCTGCGGTTGGATGCCACGCTGCCGGATGGAACGGTTCAATCCTATGAGCAACTCATTCTGATTGTTTCGGGCAATTATCCCGATGACCCGGTTCTTTATGTGGACGCCGCGACGATAGACCCAGCCGAAACCGAGCCGGAATTAAATCAACTGATTGCGCTGACGACGCCCATTACGCCGGAAAAAATGTGGAGCGGGCAATTTTATTCGCCCGCCTTGCAGTATGCCGAATCCACATATTTCACGTCACGGTATGGCAATCGCCGCACTTATATTGGGCAAGGCACTGACCTTTCCATTCAAGGCTTTCACACAGGGTTGGATTTTGGCGGCGGCACAGGGCTGCCCATTGTTGCGCCAGCGCGCGGGAAAGTCGTCTTTGCGGGTAATTGGGTGGTGCGCGGCGGCGCGACAATCATTGACCATGGCTGGGGCGTGTACAGCGGGTTTTGGCATCAGTCGCGCATTGGCGTACAAGTGGGCGAAATTGTCGAGCAGGGACAAGTAATTGGCGATGTGGGCGGCACAGGGCGTATTACCGGACCACATCTACACTGGGAATTGTGGGTTAATGGAATTCAGGTGGACCCGCTGGATTGGCTTTCGCAGCCTTACCCTTAAAAATTTTATTTGTAACCCGCCGCACAAATGAGTGTAAAAAAAAAGTAAAACGTCTGTACCATTATCTTGACCTGTACTAAAAAAACACTTATGATTGACTTTTAATTAAAGACGCGAGGCGAAATTACAGGTAAACCGGCATGGAAAATTCAATCAGGGATTTTCCTGCTTTGTTTTAATACATCACCAAAAAGGAGGTGAGGCTGACACAGCAAGCATGGTCTGCTTTTTGTAGTCTTCCCGTTCTAAATGGGAATCCGAATTCACCTAACAAATTTTGGAGGAGTAAGTAATGAATAAACGTTTGTTCGCTCTCTTGTCAGTGTTGGTGATTGCCAGCCTGGCGCTCGCTGCGTGCGGCGGCTCTGCCGCTCCTTCCGGCGGCGAAGAACCCGCTTCCGGCGGTTCTTCTTCCGGCGGCGGTTCCGTAACGATTAAGATTGCCACCCAAAGCCCGCTCTCCGGCGGTCAGTCCTCTCTCGGTGTGGATATTAAGAACGGCGCCCAGCTCGCTCTCGAACAGCTCAGCGGTCCGTTGACCGAAATGGGTTACAAAGTTGAGCTCGCCCCCTACGACGACCAAGCCAACCCCGATACCGGCGTTGCGAATGCCAAGCAAATTGTTGCCGACCCGCAGGTTCTCTGTCTGGTTGGTCACCTGAACTCCGGCGTTGCGATTCCCTCTTCGGAAGAATATCACGCCGCCAACCTGGCAATGGTTTCCCCCGCCAACACCAACCCGAACGTAACCGACCGCGGCTACGCTGAAGTCAACCGCATCGTCGGGCGCGATGACGTGCAAGGCGTTGTGGCTGCCGAATACGCCAACTCCATCGGCGTCAAGAGCGTCTTCATCATCCATGACAAGACCTCCTATGGTCAGGGCGTGGCGGAATTCTTCAAACAGAAGGCTGAAGAACTTGGCATGACCGTTGCCGGTTTTGAAGGCACCGAAGAAAAAGCCAACTTCGACCCGCTCATCACCTCCATTCAGGCTGCCAACCCCGATATGGTGTACTTCGGCGGTATTTATGACCAAGGCGGCGTGCTCTTCAAGCAGGCGCGCGAAAAAGGCTACGAAGGCATCTTCATGGGCCCGGATGGCATGGATTCTTCCACCCTTGCTGAAATCGCGGGCGACGCGCTCACCAGCGGCAAGGGCATGGTGTATTCCACCGTTGCCGGTCCTGCCAGCGTGTATCCCGGCACAGCCAAATTCGCCGCGGACTTCAAAGCCAAATTCGGCGCTGAACCGCAACCCTTTGCCGCGCAAGCTTACGATTCAATGGCAATCTGCTTGAAAGCCATTGAAAACGCCGCGAAAGCCGCCGGCGGCGTTCCTTCCCGCGAACAGGTTTCCAAGGCTGTCCGCGAATTGAAGGACTTCCCCGGCATCACCGGCACCTTCACCTTCAACGCAATTGGTGACGTAACCTCCGCGAAATACTTCGTGATTAAGGTTGTCTCTTCCAACCCCGCTGACTGGGGTAAAAACGAAGTCGCCCAGACTCTTGATATTGCTCCCCCCAGCAAATAATCTCGACTGATAAAACTCCCGGTTCCCCGCAAGGGGAGCCGGGAGACTTTAAATTTTGAACGGGAGACGGTGTATGCAAAGCTTGGTAAAATCCCCCAAAATTCGTGAAATCGTTAAACCGCTTGGGCAATTAATTCTGTTTTCGCTCGGCAGCGGGATTGTGCTGTCGGGCATTATGATTCTTTTTGCCCTTATTCTTGACCAGACGGGGGTGGGCGTTTCAACATTGGAACGTTACAAAGTCACCTTGCTGACTTATACGCTGGTGAACCTGCCCCAAGTGCTTATTGACGGGCTGACGCTCGGCTTTGTGTACGCGGCGATTGCGCTTGGGTACACAATGGTGTACGGCGTGCTTGAATTCATCAACTTTGCCCACAGCGAAATTTTTACCATCGGCGCATTTGTGGGCGTGGAACTTTTGATTTTCCTTAAAGGCGCGGAAATTATCAGCGGAGAGATGCCCATTGGCGCGGCATATTTCTGGCTGGTGATTGCCTTGCTTTTGGGCATGGCAGTGGCAGGCGGTATGGCAGTTTTGGTGGAACGGCTCGCCTATCGTCCATTGCGCGGCGCGCCCCGCCTTGTGCCTTTAATTTCCGCCATTGGCGTTTCCTTCTTTTTGCAAGACGCAATCCGCTTGATTGAAAGCGTCACAACCGGACAGTTTCACCGCATCATTCCCACTTTTGGAAACTTTGACGACCGTCTGACCTTTGGCGTCATTCCCTTTGGCGCAGGTTCTGTCACCTTGGGGGTGCAGATTAAGTCCATTGTTGTTATTGTTGCGGCTGTTTTGATGCTGGTCGGCTTGAACTATTTCGTCAACGCCACCAAAATTGGCAAGGCAATCCGCGCCGTTGCGCAGGATAGAGCCAGCGCCAGTTTAATGGGCATCAACGTCAACTCCATCATTTCATTGACCTTTCTCGTCGGCGGCACACTGGGTGGCGCAGCCGGCGTTCTCTATGCCTTGAAATTTACGCGCATTGACCCGTTTGTCGGCTTTTTCCCCGGCTTAAAAGCCTTTACCGCCGCAGTGCTTGGCGGAATTGGCAACTTGACTGGCGCGCTTTTAGGCGGCATTGTACTTGGCTTGTTGGAAACCTTCGCCGGTTCCTATATGTCAGTCTTTACCATGGGCGCGGCAGGCGCGGAATATAAAGACATCTTCGCCTTTTCCATCCTTATTCTGGTGCTTATCTTCCGCCCGCATGGCTTAATGGGCGAAAACATCAGCCAGAAAGCGTAGAGGCAGACATGAAATCCTTTTTTCAATCCATTGGCAATTTTTTGGGGCGCGCGGAAAACCAAAAATACCATTATGCCCTTTCGCTCCTGCACATCCTCATCGGCGCATATTTGGTGTATTCCAGCCCGCGTTCCAATGTCGCTTTCCTTGTGTTTGTTTCCTCCTTCCTGACCCTGTATTACGCAAAAACCAGCATGACCTTTAAGGGCGTTGTTGCCGCCTTGCTCGCGCTTGTGATTATTCCCGTGCTGGGAGTGCGCAACATCTTCTACCTTGAAGTCTTGTTCCAAATTTGCGTATTTGCCGCCCTTGCGCTGGGATTAAACATCGTCGTTGGCTTTGCGGGGCTGCTCGACCTGGGCTATGTGGCGTTTTACGCAGTCGGCGCTTACTTGTGGGCTTTCTTCGGCTCCAAACAATTTTATGTCATTCCCTACGCGCCCGGCACACAGCCTTCCGATTTGCCTTTCCTGCTCCCCGGCGATGCCTTCTACCTCTTCATTTTTATCGCGGTCATTTTAGCCGCCCTCGCCGGTATTTTGCTTGGCTTGCCGGTGCTGCGTCTGCGCGGCGACTACCTTGCCATCGTCACACTCGGCTTTGGCGAAGTGATTCGCGTGCTTGCCAACAACCTCGACAAGCCGTGGAACATCACCAACGGACCGCAAGGCATTACCCCCGTGCAGCGACCCACCCTCCCGCCCTTTTTATTGGATTTGTTCAATAACACGCTTGGCGAAGTGGTGGGACACCCCGTAAAAGAATCCGACTTGTACAACGTCATGTTTTACTTGATGGCGCTTGTCATCATTATCGTCATCGTGTTCGTCGCCCGTCACATGGACGACTCGCGCATCGGGCGCGCTTGGACCGCCATCCGCGAAGATGAAACCGCCGCCATCGCCATGGGCATTCCCCTCGTCCGCATGAAACTGGCTGCCTTTGCCACAGGCGCGTCTTTTGCAGGCGCCATGGGCGTTCTCTTTGCCGCCAGCCGCACCTTCGTCAGCCCTGAATCTTTCTCGTTCATGCAATCCATCGGCGTGCTTTCCATGGTCATTTTGGGCGGCATCGGCAGCATCCCCGGCGTGATTCTCGGCGCTTCGGTGGTTGTCTTGTTGAACTTGCAAGTGCTTCAAGGCTTGTCGCTTTACCTGAGCCAGTTGCGCCAAAGCGACGCGGTCATCCCCATCATTAACTTTGCATGGCGCGACCTTTCCACCCAGCTTGACCCGGCAAAATACCAGCGTTTGCTCTTTGGCTTGATTTTGATTTTCATGATGATATTCCGTCCCGCGGGCTTAATTCCCGCCGAGCGGCGTCAGCGCGAAATGTCAAATGAAGAAGGTGAATAAGAGGTCATCATGGCATTACTCAAAACAAATGGCGTTACCAAACGCTTTGGCGGTTTAACCGCCGTCATGAAAATGGATTTTGAAATTGAAAAAGGCAAAATCATCAGCATCATTGGACCCAACGGCGCAGGCAAAACCACCTTTTTCAATACATTGACGGGCATCTACAAACCCGAAGAAGGCGAAATTCTCTTCAACGGTCAAAACCTGATTGGCTTGCGCCCCGACCAGATTGCCGCCAAAGGCATTGCGCGCACCTTCCAAAACATCCGCCTGTTTGGGAACATGACTGTGATTGAAAATATTCTTGTAGGTATGCATACCCGCCTGAAACAAAACGCCGTGCAAGCCATCTTTCGTTCCAAAGCCTTTTTGGAAGAGGAAAAAGAAGCCGAAGCGCGCGCCGTCCAACTCATGCAATATGTCGGGCTGGGAAACGTCGGCAACGAACTGGCGAAAAACCTGCCCTACGGCGGGCAGCGCCGCGTGGAAATTGCCCGCGCGCTTGCAGCCAAGCCGGAACTGTTGCTGCTCGACGAGCCGACCGCCGGTATGAACCCGCAGGAAACCGCCGACGCCATTAAACTCTTCCGCCGCATCCGCGATGAAAAAGGCATTACCCTCTTGTTGATTGAACATGATATGCGCGTGGTGATGACCATCTCCGAGCGAATTACCGTGATGGATTACGGCGAAAAAATTGCCGAAGGTCTGCCGGAACAAATCCGCACCAACCCGCGCGTTATTGAAGCCTACCTCGGACGCCAAGCCATGGAAGCCAAAGCGCACGCAGGAGAATAGCGATTATGAGCACAAAACTTCTTGAACTCAAAAATGTTCACTCCTACTATGGTCACATTCACGCGCTGAAAGGCATTTCCCTCTTTGTTAACGAAGGCGAAATCGTCACGCTGATTGGCTCAAACGGCGC
>DAOTZP010000210.1:0-2314 GCA_034434265.1 Anaerolineales bacterium
ATGAAGCATTACGGCATTCCGCATTGTTCCACATCGGGCAGCGGCACAGGCTGGGGCATGGATTTGATTGCTGCGGATACTTATTGGATGAACACCCTCGCGCTGCTGCTCTCGCATGGACATCTTGCCCCGTTTGTTGGCGATTCGCTTGGGTCAAAATCCATCTCGCCGACAACGATTGTTCATGTTCATGAAATTATTGACCAGTCTTTGCGGCTTTATCATGGATTTCAATTGGACGATGCCAACTCGGCTGTGGATGAAATTCATCAAGTTGGTCCCGGCAAAAGTTTTTTGAACCAGCCTTCAACGTTGAAAAATTACAAAACGGGATATTACGTCAGCGGCGTGTACCCGCGTTACAGTATGGAAAAATGGCAGGAGGCGGGCGCGCCGACCGCGCGTCAGGTGCTGCGCGAAAAAACGCGCGAGTTGATTCGCTCCGCGCCCGCGCCCGAAGACTATGAGGACCTTATCGGCAAGGGCGAAGAATTTATCCAAAAACTTCGCGCCTGAAAATGTTATACTGGATTTTGAGGAAACGATGAACTCCCGCAGACCGCGCATTTTTCTTGGAATGATTTTGCTGGTGATTTTGGCGCTTGCCTGCGCTTCGCCTTTTGCTTCCGCCCCCTCGCCGACTCCCATCCCGCAGGATGCTTTTCGTCAAACGCTGGACGCTTCCATTATGTCCACAGCGGCGGCGGCGCAAACCCAAACGGAAGTGATGCGCCCGCCTACTTTAACGCCAACGCTGACGCGCACGCCGTCCAAAACGCCCACGCAAATGACCCCATCCCCGACGTTTATTTTTTCGCTTTTTAGCGCCACGCCAACGGTGGATATTCCTGTGGAAGCGACAAACGCGGCATTGAACGCCACCGCCACGCAATTGCGCTCACAGGGCATTCTTAATTTGTGGGGCAGCACGTTTGTAATAGAAAAGATGTGGGCTTGTCATGTGCGTTACAGCCCGAACTTAAAAGTGAAACCCCGTGAAGAATTTTACGCCTCGTGGGAAGTGGCAAACATCGGCGCTGAACCGTGGACGAGCAACACGGTGGATTTTATTTATAAAGGCGGCTATAAGCACGACAGCACGCGCATTCAAGACTTGCGCTCCACCGTTGGTTCGGGAAGCGTGGCTTCCATTGGCGCTGTCTTTACCGCTCCAAACCGTACAGGCGAGTATCGCGGCTATTATGTTCTCAAAGTCGGCAACAACGAATTTTGTCCCATGTGGATTGACTTTGTGGTAACGAATAAATAATCACTTAAATTTTCCCCACAGCCCGTAACCTTCATTTCTTCGTTTTTCGCGCCGTTCATGCTGTTCGTGGATTTCTTCCACATGCGCGGCTTTTTCTTCAATGGCGGCTTCGAGCCACAGGCGCCCCTTTTCCGCAGTGGCGTGACTGCCCGCGCCGTATGCGCCGGTTTTGGTGTCGTCATCCCATGGCGGGTTGGCAATCAGCGAGCCGCCTTCAATCCAGTCCATATAATAATCGGGCGTGGCGATGAAGTCTGTCTCGTCCACAACCCTTTCCATGTGACATAAATCGGGGCGCAGGTGCAGCAGGTAGGATGTCTCCAACTCGCCCGCGTGTCCCATGCCGCCGATGGGCGAGGTGCGGTATTTTTCCAAAGCCGCCGCGCCAATTTTGCCCGACGTATGCAGCCAGGCGGTGGCGCAAAAAATCCGGCGGTGACGTTCCCCCGCGTACTTAATCACATTCACCAAAAAAGAAGAATTGCCGCCATGTCCGCTCATCAGGTAAAAGCGGTCAAAGCCGCGCGCAACCAGCACGTCAATCACCGCGAGCCAAAAATCTTCAAAGGCGCGCCCGCCCGCGTTCATGGTCGCTGCAAATGAGGAGCGGTGTGTGCTGACTCCGTATGGCATGACGGGCAGCGCGTAACTGCGCGCTGGCAATTTGGCGGCTGTGCCTTGCGCAATCGCGTTGATGATGATGGTATCCACCGAAAGCGGCAGATGAAACCCATGCTGCTCGGTGTGACCAATGGGGATGAGAATGACTTTTCCGCGCTCTTTGTCTTCGGGCAGAAATTTTGCGCGTTGAGCAAGCGACTCGTGCGGCTGGTGGATGGTAAATGGAGATTGGTAAATCGAGATTGGTGATTGAGGCGCAAGACAATACACGCGGGTAAAGCCGTCATCGCGCAGGCTGTTGAGCAGGTTGGTGATGTACGGCTGGAAGACTTCATCCGGCAGGGCAAGTCCGCTGCCGCGCCAGCCAAAGGGGAAGGGCGGAAGCAAGCCGACTTTGGGCGGGCGGCTGAGCTGGTCGGCGAG
>DAOTZP010000211.1:0-5125 GCA_034434265.1 Anaerolineales bacterium
ACATTTTGCCAACGGGCAAGCCGCACGCGGCAACCATCGGCATGACCGAAATGCTGGTCTTATCTCCCACCCCGCCGGAGGAATGTTTATCTACCGCAATATCCACCACTTGCGACAAATCCAACACCTGACCGGATTTTGCCATTGCCAGCGTCAAGTCGGCGGTTTCAAAGGGAGTCATGCCGTTGAGAAAAACCGCCATGGTAAATGCGGCGGCTTGATAATCGGGAATTTCGCCTTTGGTGAAACCCTGAATAAAAAAGTCAATCTCTTGCGAAGTGAGTTCCTGCTTGTCGCGTTTTTTGATGATGATATCTACTGCGCGCATGAAAATTCTCCTGTGCATATTTTATCGCACAACGCGCTATTTTTTTGTTAACTGCTGTCCTTCTTTTGTATCTTTCACCACCCAGCCCAACGCAAGAATTTCATCACGCAGACGGTCGGACTCTGCGAAGTTTTTCCCAGCCCGGGCTTGCTTGCGCCTTTCGAGCAGCGCGAGCGCTTCTTCTGGCGGGCTTTGTTCCGCCGCTTGCGCTTCCATCATTTGCCACACCTCAGAACGGATGCCGCCGCGCAAATCGGCAGGGCGTTGAAAGCCGCCCAACTCGGTCAGCGGAAAAGACGCGCCTGTAGGGTAAATTTCCATCCCCTTTTGGTTGATGACCGTCGCCGAACTGACGCCGTGCACTTCGCAGACTCCGCTTTGGCAGTTCAAAATAATGCCCGAATGTTCATCCAGCCCAACCAGCGTGCCTTGACGGGGCAGCATGGCGCGCCACAAATCAAAACGCTCCAAGCCCACAAAGCAGCGGCTGGTATCCAAATCAATGCCGCCTTCGGCATTGTTCCAATGCGGAATAAAAGAAACCTCAATGCCAAAATCGGCAAAGAGATTCAAGCCTGCTTTGACGTGAACATCCTCGCCCACTTTGTAAATTTCATACACGGGCAGCGCCCACGCGCCAACGGAAATGGTCGCGGCGGAAGAAAAGACAAGCGTCGCTCCCTGCCTGTGGCGCGCGCGAATGATGTCCCATGCAAGCGAGTCTTTCAACTGGCGGACGGCATACGTCGGCGAGCCGGGACCCATGAAAATGAGGTTCGCTTGCAACAAAGGTTTAAGAATTTCAGGGTTATCGGGGCTGAATTGCGTTCCGCGTTTGCGGGCGGGGATGAGGTCAATGTGCGGTTTGTAGTTGCCGAGGCGCGACGCCAAAAAATCCGCCACGCGCTTTGCCACGATGGAGGCATTCAACTCGAAGCCAGCCGGAGTTTCGAGGATGGCAATCCGCAGCGGGTCGGAAATTTCCCGCGCCAACGTTTCAAAAATCCTGCCGCCCGCAAGGGAAGTTTCGCCGGAGCCAAGAAAAGCAATTCTTCCAAAGGTCATGTTAATTGGATGGCGAGTTGAGTTTATCTATTACTTGAATGAATGTTTCATTATCCGGAATATCCGCCATGTGCGCGGAGTAATGAATATAGCGGATGCGCCCTTCAACATCCACAATGGCATTGAGCGGCATTCGCCCCAATTTGAAAAGATTGACTTCCTGACGGTACAGTTTTGCAACGCGGTGTTGAACATCGGGCAAGCCATAATAAGGAATGTTTTCGTTCCGCCAATAGCGTTGAAACGCAGCCGGAGAATCGGGACCAATGGCTAAAATTTCCGCATTGCGTTTTGTAAAATCGGAATAGGTATCACGCATACGCGCCAACTGCGCGCGGCAGTACGGTCACATAAAGCCGCGCAAAAAAGCAAGCACAACAGGTTTGCTTCCGCGAAAATCGGAGAGATGGATTAACTTTCCATGAACGTCTTCAAGTTCAAAATCCGGGGCAATCTCCCCCGGCGAAATTAAGTTTAGAGACATAAAAACCCGCTTTCATCAAACAAAATTATTGCAAAAATTGCAGCGCTGCTTCCATAAAACGGTCAGGGCATTCTTCGTGCGGCACATGCCCGCAATTTTGCAGCAACACCAGCGGCGCGGGAATTTCCCGCGAGATGGCTTCAAAATACCACGGGCGGATGATGCGGTCATCGGCGCCGCCAATGATGAATGTGTTTACTTTAAGGTTGGGAAGCTGCGGGCGCAGTTCGGGATACGGCGGCGCAAACGTGAGCTCGTATAACGCGCGGTCCCAATTTTTTGCCTGCAATGGCTTGCGATACCCTGCAATAATTTCATCGGTCACTTTGGAAGGGTCCGACCACGCGCGCAGGATGGTTTCGTTGCCGGTTTCCGCAATATCGCGCACGAGCAATGGACCAAGATGGCGCATTTGCGGGGAACGCATGAGCGGCAGCGCCCATTCGGGGAATTGCGGTCCGCGCCCACCGCCCACGCCGGGGTCAACAAGGATTAAAGATTCAACACGCTCCGGATATTCCAACGCAAACGCGACGGAAACGCCCCCGCCGGCTGAGTTGCCCACCAGCACGGCTTTTTCCACCCGCAGGGCGTCCATCAACCCGCGCAGCAGTTCCACGTTGGCTTTCATGCCGTATGGGTTTTCTTTCCACGTCTCCGGCATGGGACGTTCGGTGAGCCCGAAGGCGGGGCGGTCATAGGCAATCACTCGTCCCAGCGCGGCAAAGTCATCCATCACCTCGCGCCATGAAAATACGCTTGCGCCAAACCCATGCAGGAGGATGAAGGTTGTTTCCCCCGCTCCCATTTCTTTATAATGAACGGTGACATCATTGACTTCGATAAATTGGCTGTCGGGGTCGGCGAGTTCCTGTTCTGTGACAAGGTTTTCCAATTCGGGAACAGGAATCAGAAACGGGAGAAGCGTCACAGCAAAACAGGAGAAAATAAAAAAGACGGAGAGTATTTTTTTCCAGTGTTTCTTCATAAAGCAAAAAATCAAAAGGTAAATGTTTGTAAGAAATCAACAGAATCCGCCGCGTTTACGTCAAAGAAGGCAAGGTTGAGCCGCACAGGCAAAAGGATGACCAAATATCCCTGTTTGGCAATTTCGCGCAAAGGCGGCGCGTATGAACGATAATCCACCCGCCCGCCCGGATAAAAAATAAAACCCGTTTCGGGATTCAAGTTGGAAGGCTGAAGGGCGATAAAATTTTTTGAGGTGACCGTTACCAAAAAATCAGATTGAAGCGCGGCAAGGGCTTCGGGTTCGGGACCAAGCGGAAGTCTCAGCCCAGGTGACAAATCCCAAAACAGTGACAAGCAGCGCGGATAATAAGGCAAACAGCATTTTCTTAATCAGTTTCATCAAGCAGCGATTTCGCTTTCTTCCAAATATCGTCGAACATTTCTTTGGTTAATTTTCCAGTGAGCGTGTTTTGCTGGCTGGGATGATAGGAACAGAGTATCCAGATGCCAGTATTCAGTGACCAGTAATCAGTATCCAGTTTGTAGCGCGCGCCGTGGGCAAATTTCAATCCGCGCGCGGCAAAAATTTTGAGGATTTTATCGAAGGCAATCTTACCCAAACAGACAATGACTTTGGGGTGAATGATTTGCAACTCCCTTTCCAAAAAAGGCTGGCAGGCATTCAATTCTTCGGTGGTGGGTTTGTTATCGGGCGGGGCGCAGCGCCCCGATGCGGTGATGTACATATCGCGGAGGGTCAAGCCGTCATCACGCGAAACAGAATTGGGCTGGCTGGCAAACCCGGCGCGGAAAAGCGCGGGGTAAAGAAAATCCCCCGAAGCGTCGCCCGTGAACTGCCTTCCCGTGCGGTTGGAGCCGTGCGCGCCGGGCGCAAGCCCCACTACCAACACGCGGGCATGAGGGTCGCCAAAGCCGGGGACGGGTTTTCCCCAATAGTCTTGGTCACGATAAGCTTTGCGTTTTACGCGCGCCACTTCTTCACGCCAGTTCACCAAACGGGGACATTTGCGGCAGGAGATAATTTCTTTGTTAAGGCTGTTTAAGGATTTCATGCGGCTGAAAACTTGTAAACTCACACAATCAACATTGCATCGCCAAAGGAATAAAACCGATAGCCTTCTTGAACGGCAATGTTGTAGGTTTGCAAAATCTTCTCGCGCCCGGCAAACGCGCTGACAAGCATAATGAGCGTGGATTTGGGCAAATGAAAATTCGTAATCATCGCGTCCACAACTTTGAACTGATAGCCGGGGAGAATGTAAATTGAAGTATCGCCGGAAAAGGCGGTGATTTGCGACTGGTCATCGGTCAGGGATGGCGCGGCGGATTCCAACGTCCGCACGCTGGTTGTGCCAACCGCAATCACGCGCCCGCCGTTTTTTCTCGTCTCGTTAATCATGTCCGCTGTTTCTTGCGGAAGTTCGCACCATTCGGTGTGAATTTTATGCTCTGCGGGGTTCTCTTCCGTGACGGGCGCAAACGTATCCAGCCCGACATGCAGCGTGACATAACCGATTTTGACTCCGCTGGATTGGATTTTTTCAAGCAGGCGCGGGGTGAAATGCAAGCCAGCCGTGGGCGCGGCTGCCGAGCCTGCATCACGGGCGAAGACGGTTTGATACCGTTCCGGGTCTTTCAATTTTTCATGGATGTATGGCGGCAGCGGCATGTTGCCGACTTGAGTCAAATATGGCTCGATGGGTTCGGAGAATTGAATTATCCGCTGCGAGCCTTCGAGGGTTTCGACAATTTCAGCGGAGACTTTTTCTTCAATCCAAATTTTTTTGCCAACGCGCAAGCCTTTGCCGCCGACCAGCGCTTCCCATGTTTTTTCATTGCGGCGGCGGAGCAGAAGCAGTTCCACTTTGCCGCCGGTTTCCTTGCGAGCAAAAACACGCGCCGGAATGACGCGGGTGCGGTTGAGGATGAGCAAATCGCCGGGGCGCAGATAATGCGGAAGGTCGGAAAAAACGCGGTGTTCCACATTCCCGGATGCGCGGTGAAGAATCAACAGGCGGGAAGAATCGCGCGGCTCGGCGGGGGTTTGGGCAATGGAAGATGCAGGCAGGTTGTAATCAAAATCTGATGTTTGCATATTGAATGCCGGATGATAATTGATTAGAATGAAAAGCGAAAGACAATCCAATTTCGCGGAGGCGAACAATGAAAGTCACATTTCACGGCGCGGCGCAGACAGTGACAGGCTCGATGCATTTGGTGGAAGTGAACGGAACAAAACTGCTGCTGGATTGCGGATT
>DAOTZP010000212.1:0-2063 GCA_034434265.1 Anaerolineales bacterium
GAAAAATTCGTGGAAGGTTTCACTCTGAAAGGAGATACTCATGCCGCTTGTAACTGACGCCACTGGAAACGACTTGACGTATAAACTCATCGGTCTGGCGATGGAAGTGCATAACGAAATTGGTCACGGCTTCAAAGAGGAAGTGTACGAAAAGGCTTTTGAAGTCAAACTTAAACATGCAGGCATTGAACCGTTCCGCCAGTTTGAAGTTTTTGTGGATTACGAAGGCGAGCGGGTGGCAACTTTTTATTTGGATTTATTTCCACAGCAACAAGTGGTCGTGGAGATAAAAGCATTCAGCCATCAGTTAACCAACGATGAATTGGCGCAGGTTATTAATTATCTCAAAGCCACCGGCGCGCCTGTTGGTTTATTGTTCAATTTTGGGCGCAGGAGACTCGAATATCGGCGCATATTCCCCGGCAAGGATATGAAACCCGTTCAAAGAATAGGCAGAGATAACGCGATAAAGAAGTAGAAAGACCGCCCACGAATAAAACCACGAATGCGCGAAGACCTGCCGAAATTCAAATATTCGTGACTCATTCGTGGACGGCATCGCTGAACGCAAACCCAACGATAGGATTTTTCAAAATGGATTCTGGCGCAAAATTCCTTTACGAAACGCTTAACGCAGTCGAAAGCATGGGATTCCTCAAACAGGAAATTCCCGACTCGGTGAAGTTAAACCTCAACCCGAACTTTGAACTGCGCGGCTATCAAATCCGCGCCTTTGCGCGCTTTTTCCATTGCTACAAAAACGACTTTCCCGGCAAAGCCTTTCCCCTGCACTTGCTTTTCAACATGGCGACGGGCAGCGGCAAAACGCTCATCATGGCGGGCTTGATTCTATATCTGTACGAGCAGGGCTATCGCAACTTCCTGTTCTTCGTCAATTCCACCAACATCATCGAAAAGACCAAAGATAATTTTCTCAACCCCGCCTCCATCAAATATCTTTTCGCGCCCGAAATTGCCATCGCAAACCGCCGCGTGCGGGTGACTCCCGTTGAAAACTTTGAAGGCGCGAACCAGAACGACATCAACATCTGCTTTACGACCATTCAAAAACTTCATTCCGACCTGACGACGCAAAAAGAAAACGCCATTACCTACGAAGACTTCCGCAAACATAAAGTCGTCTTGATTGCCGATGAAGCGCATCACATGAACGTCCAGACAAAGAATGTCACTGCGAGCGAGAGCGAAGCAGTCTCCCCGTCAAACGGCGGGATTGCTTCGGGCTACCGCCCTCGCAATGACATACAGTTGGATTTTGCGGACAATTGGGAAAACACCGTGCAGCGCATCTTCGAGCAAAACGCCGAAAACCTTTTGCTGGAATTCACCGCCACGCACGATTACGCCACCCCCGCCATGGTGGAAAAATACCGCCACAAGGTCATTTTCCGCTACGACCTGCCTGAATTCCGCAACGACCGTTTTTCAAAAGACGTCACGCTGGTCTATTCCGACTTTGACCTCGACGAGCGCATCATTCAAGCCCTGATTCTCAGCCAATACAAGCGGGAAGTCGCCGCCAAATACCGCATCAATCTCAAGCCTGTCATCCTGTTCAAGGCGCAGAAAACCATCGCCCAATCGCGGGAAAACAAAGCCAACTTTCACAGGATTATCGAACGCCTCTCGGCGAAGGACATCGAAACCATCCGCCTCAAATCGGACATTGGAATTGTCCGCCGCGCCTTCGAGTTTTTCCGCGCCCGGGGCATTTCGCCCGCCCAACTTGCCGAGCGTCTGAAGCGCGAGTTCCACGAAGATTTTTGTCTCTCTGTGAACGATGAAACCGAGAAGGAAAATTATCAAATCCTGGTCAACACGCTGGAAGATAAAAACAACCGCATTCGCGCCATCTTTGCCGTGCAAAAACTTAACGAAGGCTGGGACGTGCTGAACCTGTTCGATATTGTCCGCTGTTATGAGCCGCGCGACACGGGCAGGGCGAAAATCGGCGCGACCACCATGTCCGAAGCGCAGTTAATCGGGCGCGGGGCGCGTTATTTTCCCTTTACTGTGGCGCAAGCCTCCGGCTTGCGCGGACA
>DAOTZP010000213.1:0-3716 GCA_034434265.1 Anaerolineales bacterium
GTTTTGCCGGTTGCGCATGTCGGCAAACGCGCCTTCAAAGGCGACTTGATTAAAGTCAAAACCCGCAGCGGGAAAATTATAAAAGCCACGCCAAATCATATTGTCTTTGCCAGATTGGGAATGAAACGCGACCTGCATTATGTTTACCTGATGTATCGTAAAGACAAAGGCTTCCGTATTGGAATTGCCGCACATGCCCGCAGCGATGGAAGGGACCTAAAAGTCGGATTGCAAGTGCGAAGCAACCAGGAAAACGCAACGAAAATGTGGGTGTTAAGAGTTTGCAATGACAGAAATGAGGCACACTATTGGGAAGCCTTCTATTCCACCGCTTACGGAATTCCCACAGCTGTTTTCCATGTGCGCGCGCGCAGAATGCGCATGTCGCAGGAATATATTGACAAGCTGTATAAGTCCATTGACACGGTTGCAAACGCCAACCGCTTGTTAACGGATTTAGGCATGGACGCCAAATATCCACACTACATCCCGCAGGGAACTTTCCGTAACATAGTGAATTTAAGATATTTTGGAGATGGGCGAATTACCAAAGAGTCGCCATGGCACGCGCACCGCGTTGATTTGTGGAGCAGCGACTCCGCGCTTGCCAAAGAGCTCAAAGCGCAAGGGTATCACCCGCGTATCAGAAGCCGCAAGCATTGGCGCGTTGGCATCAATCGCCTTCAATATGATGATATTCAAGAAGCCGCGCAGAAATTAAGCGCAGCCGCCGGTAACGCGGAAATTGTTGTTGGCGCATTTTTGGTGAATAAAGAAAAGTCCCCGCTTGCGCCGCGCTTCAACCTTATGCCCGCCAGTCATTTACATCCTTCGATGATTGTTGCCATTGAGAACAACGGACGGATTATCGAAGATGAAATTGTGGAAGTTTCCCGCGAACCCTATCACGGAACGGTGTACGATTTTGAAGTTGAGAATCTCCACAACTATATTGCAAACGGCATCGTTGTTCACAACTCCATTTACGCATGGCGCGGCGCGGATTACCGCAACGTGCAGCGGTTTGAGCAGGACTTTCCCGACGCGCAGGTGATATTGCTTGAAGAAAATTACCGCTCGCGCCAAAACATTCTCGATGCGGCAATGGGCGTCATTGACCGCGCCAAGAACCGCCGCAGGAAAAAACTGTTCAGCGGCAGGGGCGCGGGCGAAAAAATCCTCTACCACGAAGCATACAACGACTACGACGAAGCCGCGTTTGTCGTCAATACCATTGCGGAGCTCGTCGCCTCAAAACAATTTGAGCCGGGCGAATGCGCGGTAATGTACCGCACCAACGCCATGTCGCGCCTGATTGAAGAAGCGTTTTTGCAGGCGCGGCTGCCGTACAAACTCGTCGGCGCGCAGCGCTTTTACGGACGCCGCGAAGTGAAGGATGTCATTGCGTTTTTGCGCCTCGTTCACAACCCGTCCGACGAGGCCGCGCTCAGCCGCATCATCAACGTCCCGCCGCGCGGCATCGGCGAGAAAACCCTCTCCACGCTCAGTTTTGTCGCAAATCAAAACAACATCACGCCCGGCGAAGTATTGCTCGACCTTGCGCGCGGAACGGATTCGCCGTATTACAAATCGTTCACCGGGCGCGCCGCGCTGCCGCTTTCCGACTTTGGCGGAATGCTCGCCGACTGGCTGGCGCTTTCCGCCACATACACCATTCCCGAACTGTTCGACAAAATTCTCAAAGACATCAACTACAAAGATTACATTGTGGAAGATGAAAGCGAAGAAAGCATCGACCGCTGGGAAAACGTGCAGGAACTGCGCCGCCTCGCCGAGGAATTTTCCACGCGCACAATGGATGAGTTTCTCGAAAACATTGCGCTCGTCGCCGACCAGGACACCATCAGCGACGCCAACGCGCCCACGCTGCTCACGCTGCACGCCGCAAAAGGGCTTGAATTCGGCGCGGTCTTCATCGTCGGGCTGGATGACGGCATCATCCCGCACAGCCGCTCGTTTGACGACCCGATGCAAATGGAAGAGGAACGCCGCTTGTTTTATGTCGGCATTACGCGCGCAAAAGACAGACTGTATTTGCTGCGTGCCATGCAGCGCGGAGGAAGACTCGCCGCGGAGGAAACCTTCCCCTCGCGGTTTTTGGATGACATCCCCGCCAACCTGCTCGCGGAGCAATCGCGGCGCGGACGCAGTTCCGCCGCTTCGCGCGCCCGAAGTTCCGCCTCATCCTCCATCTGGGAATCGCATGGCAAAGCGGAAAGAACCCCGCCCAAACCGGCTCAATCCGCGCCTGTTGTAGAACCCAAATTCAAAGCGGGGATGCGGGTCAAACATCCCTCATGGGGCGAAGGCATTGTGCTGGACAGCCGCGTTCAAGACAACGATGAAATTGTGGATGTGGTCTTTGAATCAGTTGGAATAAAAAGAGTGGCGGCAAGCCTCGCAAAATTAAGCGTGATGTGATGAATACGCTTTTCATCCGCGTTCTATACTTCGGTTTTCGCGTGTACTGTTTTCTCTTCCGCCCGGTGCGAATCGGCGTGCGCGCCATGATGATTCAAGAGGGCAAAGTATGGCTGGTAAAACAGACATACCTGCCGGGCTGGTTTATGCCGGGCGGCGGAGTAAAACGCGGAGAAACGCTGGAACAAGCCGCGCGGCGCGAAGCCAAAGAAGAAACCGGCGCAGAACTGGGGGAAGTTCATCTGCTGGGCGCATATACCAATTTCACCGAATGGAAAACAGACCATAACATCGTATTCATCTGCCGCGATTTTCGCTTCACCGGCAAACCGGATGCGGAAATTGCGGAAGTGCGCGCCTTTCCGCTGCAAGACCTGCCCGAAGATTTATGGCCCGGGCACAAAAGGCGTCTGGCTGAATATCAAGCGGGAAATGCGCTTCAGTTTGGCGAATGGTAAAATAGCCGCGAAATCTTTTACCGGAGAGACATTTTGACTGAGCCCATGAAAATTGTCATTCCCATGGCGGGCTGGGGAACGCGCATGCGTCCGCACACATGGAGCAAACCCAAGCCGCTGGTCAGCGTGGCGGGCAAAACCTCGCTGGAACATCTGCTTGATATGTTCAAAACCCTGCCCGACCCGTACAACGCGGAATACATCTTCATTGTTGGACCGTATCTCGGCGAGTTGCAAATTCCCGCGTTCATCAAGGAACGGTATCCAAGCCTTAAGGCGCATTTTGTTGTGCAGCATGAAATGAAGGGACAATCGCACGCGCTTTCGCTTGCCCGCGAACATTTGCGCGGACCGATGATTATGTGCTTTTCAGATACGCTGATGGAGACGGACTTTTCCTTCCTCGCGCGCGAAGAATCGGACGGGGTGGCGTGGGTGATGCCCGTCGAAGACCCGCGCCGCTTTGGGGTGGCGGAAGAAGGCGCGGATGGCTGGGTGACGCGCTTCATCGAAAAACCGCAAAGCGTCGAAAACAACCTTGTCGTCGTCGGCTGTTATTACTTCAAAAGCGCGGAACGGCTGCTCGCCGCCATTGACGAGCAAATGGAACGCGGCGTGATGTTGAAGAACGAATACTTCCTCACCGACGCCATTTCCATCATGATTCAACACGGCGCGAAAATCCGCGTGAACCGCATTAACACATGGCTGGATACGGGAACAATAGAAGCCACGCTTGAAACCAATAAAGCCCTGCTCGATAAAATAAAAGTGGATACCACCGGAACGATGATGTATAAACGCTCGCGCAAAGAA
>DAOTZP010000214.1:0-12869 GCA_034434265.1 Anaerolineales bacterium
CTACCGCAGCGGAATTAACGACCGCAAACAAGCCGAAGCAGCCGCGCTTTCCAGCCAGATGATGGAACAATATCAACTCGCGCTGGTGGATATTGAATTTAAGCGATACGACGTAGCCATCGAACGCCTGCAATTTATCATTGCCTCCGACCCGTCCTTCCCCGGCGCGCAGCAAAAGTTAACCGAAGTGCTGGTCATCAGCTCCATCCCGACTGCCACCTTCACCCCCACCATCACCCCGACAATGGATTTAAGCGGCATCGAAAGCGCCTACCAGCGCGCCCAGCAACTCATCAACGCGCAAGACTGGCAAAACGCCATCGCGGCTTTGGATATTGTCCGCAAGCTGGATGCCAACTATAAAACCGCGCAAGTGGATGGCATGTATTACTTTGCGCTGCGGAATCTCGGCAACGATATGATATTAAAGCACGGCAACCTTGAAGGCGGCATTTACAACCTGACGCTCGCCGAGCGTTTCGGTCCGCTGGATAATACGTCCATTCAACTGCGCGAAGGCGCGCGCATGTACATCATCGGCGCCAGTTTTTGGGAGCTGAACTGGCGCGAAGCCGTTCTCTACTTTTCACAAGTCAGCTCAAATATCTGGGACGGAGAAATGACCGCCGGAGAGCGCCTGAATTACGCCATACAAAGATACGGCGACGAACTGTATGAAGCGGGCGAATACTGCGGCGCATACCAGCAATATAGCAACGCCAGCACGCTGGAAGGAAGGTCAGCCGCACGCATGAACGAATCGTTTTTGATTTGTTTCCCGCCTACGCCGACGCCCGATGTCCCGTTTTTCCCCACTCCATAAGAAAGAGCAAACATGAACGCGCCTGATTCATGGGTCATGGCAATCATCTACTGGCTGCACATGCTCGCCACCGTCACATGGGTGGGAAGCCTTGCCGCCATTAACCTGCTGGTGATGCCCGCCATGCAGCGGACCTTGGACACCGGCGCGCAACTGCGCCTGACCGCCGCGCTTCAAAAAAAACTTGAACCGCTGGCATGGTTCTGCATGGGAATGCTGGCTGCCACCGGTTTATTTCAAATGAGCGCCAACGAACATTACGACGGATTTTTGAACGTCAGCACGCAATGGTCGCTTTCAATTCTCATCAAACATGGCTTGGGCGTGGCGATGGTCGTCGTCAGCGCCATCCAAACATGGGAAGTGCTTCCAAACATTCAGCGCGCATTAATGCGAAAAACCGGCGCGGAGGAAAGCGAGCTAAAAAAACTGCAAACGCGCGAAAATCTGCTGCTGCGAATCAACTTTGCGCTTTCGGTCTTAATTCTCGCCGCAACCGCATTTGCCAGAGCCGCATAAATAAACGCGACTCACCCCGAAATTAATGTTTCGCGGGTGAGTTTGTTTTTAAGAGCAAACGGGACGCAGATAAACGCTGAATGCGCGGATTTTTAAATCCTTTCCGCGTAAATCCGCGCTCGTCCGCGTCCCAAATTAAATTCGGGGTGAATGATGTTTATTTACTCACGTTGCTCAATAGCGCGAGAGTGGTCTCGCATTTACAGGCGACATGAATGTCGCGCTACGAATAATGCGCGTAACGTCAGTACAGGCGTCGAGACCCGATTTACAAAGAAATCAATGTCTGCGCCGGAATGCCGGTCAAATCATACGCCATTGCGCCGGTAATCTTCACGGGGACAATATCGCCGATGCTTGCCTTTCCTTCAATAAACACCATGCCGTCAATTTCAGGCGCATCGCGGTAAGAACGCCCAATCGAAATGCCGTTATCAAACCCTTCCACCAGCACATCCAGCGTTTTGCCAACATAACTTTGATTCACTTGCAGCGAAATGCCCTGCTGCAATTCCATCAACCGCTCGTAGCGTTCCTGCTTCACTTCGGCGGGGATGGGGTCGCCCAGCGGCGCGGATGTAGTGCCCGGCTCGAACGAAAATTGAAACGCGCCCACACGGTCAAAGCGGATTTCCTTTACAAAGTCATACAACGCCTGAAACTCCTCATCCGTTTCGCCCGGATAGCCGACAATGAACGTGGTGCGTATGGCAAGGTCCGCGATGCGCGCGCGCATTTTGCCAAGCGTTTTGTGAACCCAATCCATATTGGACGGGCGTTTCATGCGATACAACGTTTTTGGGTGCGCGTGCTGCAAAGGCATATCGAGATACGATAACACCTGCCTGCGCTCTGCCATCACATCAATCAAGCGGTCGGTGACATAACCCGGATACGCATACATCACGCGAATCCAATCCATATCCGGCGCTGCATCGGTCAGCCGTTCGAGCAAAATTGCCAAGCCGTCTTTCATCCCCAAATCGTGACCGTAGTCTGTCGTATCCTGCGCAATCAAAACCAATTCACGCACGCCCGCCTCGCGCAGTTGGCGCGCCTCGTGAATGATGGATTCCACCGGGCGCGAAACCGCCGTTCCCTTAATCAGCGGAATGGCGCAAAACGCGCACGGACGGCGGCAGCCATCCGCAACTTTTAGATACGCGCTTCCGCCTGCCACGCTCACCCGCAGCGTATCATGCTCATCCGAGCCGACGACGGCTGCATTCTCCGGCAGGTGATAAATAGGTTCGGGATGTTTGCCCTTGCGCGCCTCATGAACGACCTGCACAATATCCATCCAGCGCCGCGTGCCAAGAATACCGTCAATGCCCGGCACTTTTTGAGCCACTTCCATGCCGTAGCGTTGAGTCAAACAGCCAGCCGCAATCAACACCTGACCTTTGCGTTTTTTCTTTGCCAGCTCGCTCAACACGTCATACGATTCCTGCTTGGCGGGACCGATAAAACCGCAGGTGTTCACAATCAACACCGAAGCCTTTTTCGGGTCATCGGTGGATTGATAGCCGTCGCGTATTAACAACTGCGCCATTGAATCAGAATCCACAGTGTTTTTGGCGCAGCCCAAAGAAACCAAATGAAAGATATTTTTAGTCACAATACATTTTCCTTTACTGTTCATCCGGCGGAGTAAACACAGGCGTTAAAGTGGGGGTTGGCGTTTGCGTGGCGGGCAATGTGTTGGTGGGCGTTGGCGGAATGGTTGCAGTCGGCGTGGCGACGCCGGTAATTAAATACACGCGGCTGACCACTTCGCCCACGCGCCCCATCAACCCCAAATCTGTTCCGTTGTAAGTGACCCGCAGCGCCGAGCCGTTGCCCGTCAAAATTTGCACTTGGTCATCCGCTTCAAATGTTTTTGTTTCGCGCGGCGCAAGCCTGCCTTCAAACGCCACCTTGCCATCCACCACGGCGCGCACAAACACGCGCTCCAGCGCAAACAAAGTGACCGAGACATTTGCCGCGCTGAGTGTGGGAACTGCTTCCACCGTTAAAATTTCGGCGGGCGTGGGCGTGGTGATGCCTTCATCCACAGGGACAAAGGTCACCCCCACAGGCGCGGTGGGCTGACCTTCGCCCAGCACTTGTGAAATTGGCGGCGCGGTGGGCGCTGCTGCGGCAGTCTCTTCGGATAAAATCACGCGGCGCACGCCCCAAATTGCCAAGCCAATCAGCATGGCAATAATGACAAACCCAAAAATCAAATCGCCTGCAAGAAAGCTTCTCCAAAGCGGCAGCGAAACATTCACCTGCGTTTGAATTTTCTCGCGCGGGGTTTCGGCATATTTTTCGCGGCGGCGGGCTTGCAAGCCATCGGCGTAGCGCAACAGCACCGCATCCACATCCATATCCAAAAACGAGGCGTAGTTTGCCAACATGCCGCGCGTTTGCACAGGCGAAGGCAGTTTGTTGTAATCGCCCGCTTCCAATGCGCGAATAAACACAGCGCGCAGTTTGGTATGACGCTCCACTTCTTCCACTGTCAAACTAATCAACTCGCGGCGCTCTCTTAACCTTGCGCCAATTTCGGCAAAAATTTGGTCGGCGGGCAGCAGCGGTTCGCGCGCGGAATTTTGCCGCTCTTCTTCTTTTTTTGGAGGAATATCGGAATCTGATTTTGGGGCGGGCTTTTGGCGGCGGGGGAGCAGGGCAGCCAGCCGCGAGAACAAACTCCACGCAGGGGGACTCGCCTCAGGCTGACTCTCCGCTTCGGGTTCAGATTCAGGTTCGAGGGGAGTCTGCTCCGCGCGGCGCGGGGCGGGTGGATTCTCTTTGGGCGTGGAATCCTTCCGCCAGCGGAGAGTCTGCAAGACGGTCCACAAAGTCCGCGCTTCTTTTTCCTCAGCCAGTTCAATGGGCGGTTCGGTTTCAGTCAGGTTGACTTGGGGCAGCGGTCCGCTGATTTCCACCTGCGGCGGATTTTTTTGAATCTCGGCGATGAGTTCGTTGAGATTGAGCCCAAGATATTCGGCATAGTTGCGAAGGAAGCCGCGCCCCTGCGCCGCAGACGGCATGATGGAATAGTCATCATTTTCGAGCGCCTGCAAAAATACGGCGCGGATGCGCGTTTCGGCGGCGGCTTTTTCGAGTTTGATGTAGCGCGCTTCGCGTTCTTTCCTTAATCGCTGACCAATGGTTTCAGGCATGGACGTATTTTAATGCGCTTTGAAAAAAGACGCTGATTTTGAAATCAGCGTCTTTTTGTTTCCCAAGTTGTTTATTCGGCTGCGGTTTCTGCGGCGGGTGCGGTTTGTTCCGCTTTTTCTTCTTTCCTGCCGCGTCCTTTTCTCTTTTCGGCTTTGGCGGCTTCAAAGGCTTCGGGGTTGGTGATGCTTTCGGGAGATTCGCCCTCACGATAGACGACGATTTTCACTTCGGGGACGAGGTCCATCGTCAGGCGGATGTGCGCGGTGAACATGCCCAACGAGCGGATGGGTTGAATATCCACCTGCTGGCGTTTGATTTCATAGCGCACCTTTTCGGTGAGCGCGGTGGCAATATCCTGGGTGGTGATGGAGCCGTACAGTTTGCCGGTATCGCCTGCTTTGGCGGCGAAGTGAAGTTCCACTTCTTTGACCTGTTCGGCAAGCCCTTTGAGTTCTTCGTTTTGGGCGTTGCGGCGAATTTCAGCCTGCGCTTTGATTTTTTCCACTTGTTTCATGGCGCCGGGGGTGGCAAGCACTGCCAAGCCCTGTGGGATGAGAAAGTTGCGTCCGAAGCCGTCGGCAACTTTTTTTACATCTCCGGCGTGTCCGAGTTTATAAACATCTTTTACGAGCAATACTTTCATGGTTTAAGCCCTTTGCTTATCGTGTGAAGTCAGGGACGAAGGGTACTACGTCTCCTGCGGGGCGGGATTGTACCACAGGAAGCAGGGATTGGGGACTCCTGAGGGCGGGTATAATCTTGGGCGGAGATGAAATGATGAATTGGAATAACAGGCAGGTTTTGGTAACAGGCGCGGGCGGGTTTATTGCCAGCCATCTTGTGGAAAGATTAATTGAAGAAGGAGCGCGCGTGCGGGCTTTCATCCGCTATACTTCGCGGGGCGATGTTGGGATGTTGAAAATGCTGCCAGCCGAAACCTTCCCGCAGGTGGAAATTGTGCGCGGTGATTTGCGTGACGCGGAGGCAATTCGCAATGCCATGCGCGGTGTGGATACGGTGTTTCATCTCGGCGCGTTGATTGCCATCCCGTATTCATATATTCATCCGCGTGAGGTGATTGAAACCAACGTAATGGGGACGTTGAATGTGCTGACCGCCGCGCGCGAATTTGGAACGCGGCGCGTGATTCATACTTCCACGAGCGAAGTGTACGGCACGGCGCAATACACGCCGATTGACGAGGCGCATCCGTTACAGGGGCAGTCGCCTTATTCCGCCAGCAAAATCGGCGCGGATAAAATTGCGGAGAGTTTTTATCGTTCGTTTGATGTGCCGGTGACGACCATCCGTCCGTTTAACACCTACGGGCCGAGGCAATCCGCCCGCGCGGTGATTCCCACCATCATCACACAAACGCTCACGCGGGATGAAATTAAACTCGGCAGCCTTGCGCCTTCGCGCGATTTTACGTTTGTAAGCGACACGGTGAACGGCTTTTTGAAAATTGCCGAAGCCGAAAACGCGCTGGGGCAGGAAATTAACTTGGGCAACGATAACACCATCCGCATTGGCGATTTGGCGGAAAAGATTTTTAAGATAATCGGCAAAACGCCAAAGGTCATTACAGACGAGCAGCGCATCCGCCCTGAAAAAAGCGAAGTGATGAAGTTGTGGGCTTCAAACCAAAAAGCGCTGGAGATGCTTGGCTGGCAGCCGCAGACTTCCCTTGATGAAGGTCTGCGCCTGACGATTGAATGGATTTCAAACCATCTCGATTTTTATCAACCCAACGAATATACGGTGTAACCATGAGAGCCGTCATCCTTGCGGGCGGCAAAGGCACGCGCCTTGCGCCTTACACAACGGTTTTTCCCAAACCGCTTATGCCGATTGGCGATATTCCCATTTTGGAAATTGTCATCCGCCAGCTGGCGCATTATGGGTTCAAAGACCTGACGCTGGCTGTCGGTCATCTTGCGGAATTGCTGATGGCATACTGCAACGATGGAACAAAATTCGGCGTGCATTTGAATTACTCGCGCGAGGAACAGCCGCTTGGCACGGCGGGACCAATTGCGCTTGTGCCAAACTTGAATGACACTTTTTTGGTGATGAACGGCGACCTGCTCACGACCATTGATTACCGCGCCATGCTTGCCTATCACCGCGCGCGCGGAGCGATTGCCACCATTGCATCATATCAACGGGATGTGAAAATTGACCTCGGCGTGATTGAAGTCTCCCCTGATTTGTGGATTACCAATTACATCGAAAAACCCACCTATCATTATTCCGTCAGCATGGGGATTTATTTGTTCGAGCCGGGTATTTTGAATTACATCCCGCCCAATCAGCGGCTTGACCTGCCGGAGTTGATTATCAAGTTAATCAACGACAACCAAAAAGTAAATATCTATCCCTTCAACGGTTACTGGCTGGATATTGGCCGCCCCGACGATTACGCCACCGCAGTGGAGGAATTTTCCAAACGTCGCGAAGCCTTTTTGCCATGGGAATAAAAACCCTCTCCATCGGGAGAGGGCGGGGATTACAACATCACATCGCGTTTTAACAAATCTTCCAGAGTTTCGCGGCGCATTATCAACTTTGCGCTGCCGTCTTCCAGCCACAGCACAGCGGGCTTGCGCGAGCCGTTGTAATTGGAAGACATGCTCAAATGATACGCGCCCGCCGCGGGAATGGCAATCAAATCGCCGATGTTTAACGGCGGCATGGGCAAATCTTCAATGACGACATCGCCCGATTCGCAGTACGGTCCCGCAATGGAGACAGGCGCGGCGTTTTCTCCGTTCGGGTTGGATACAGCCAGGCAGCTGTATCTCGCCCCGTACATTGCATGGCGCGGGTTGTCCGTCATGCCGCCGTCGGTCAGGACCCAAATTTTTTCCCCCCGCGTTTTTATCGCGCCGACTTTATAGACGGCAACGCCCGCCCGCGCAACCAAACTTCGCCCTGGTTCCAAATGAAGATGCGGGAGGGAAAGTCCGCGTTGATTGCATCCGTCAATCACATGCTCCGCCACAAAGCGGACGTATAAATCCGCATCGGGCTGGGGCAAATCATCTTCGTGATACGAAACGCCCCACCCGCCGCCGGGGGAGAAATGCCAGTCGTTTGCCAGCTCGATTTCTTTTGCAATGTCCAATCCAATCTCAATTGCGTCTTTCAATGGCTGCGGGTCGCGGAAGTTTGAGCCTTGATGAAAATGAATGCCGTTCAAGGGCAGGTTGTGTTCGCGGCAAAAAGCGGCGGCTTGGATGATTTCTTCGCGCGTCATGCCAAACTTGCTGTCATGCTGGCCGGTTTGCGTGTGCGCGTGATGTGTCTCCACGGCGACGCCGGGCAGCAAGCGTAACCAGAGTTTGGTAAATGGTAATTGGCAATTGGCAAGCCGTTGGAGTTCGGAAAGATTATCCACAACGATAACGGCGGCGTGTTGAACTGCGGTTTGCAAATCGGCTTCGGATTTGTTGACTCCATGCACGAGAATTTTTTCACGCGGGACGCCGCCCGCTTTGGCAATGGCAATTTCGCCTTCGCCGGTGCAATCCACCCACAGGTCTTGAGTCTGCGTCCACTGCGCGACGGCGGAGCATAAAAACGCCTTGCCCGCATAAGTGATGGAGGCGGTCGCGGGATAATGCGTTTTGAGCGATTGATGATACGCCTGCGCTGCGGCATCCATCGTGGCGCGGTCGTAAAGATACAACGGCGTGCCATGCGCCTTGGCAAGCGCGTTCAAGTCAAGGTTTGCAATTTGCAATTGATGATTTTCAATGTTTGCCGTAATGGGAAAAAGCGGGAGGCGTTTCATTTTGATTTCAACTCATCTGCGGATGTGATTTGATTTTTACCACGCCGCTTGGATTCCAATTCGGCATGGTCAGCGGCAAGCAGCAGCTCGGTGAATGTTTTTCCATGTTCTGGAAAGGTGGCAACGCCCATGCTTAATGTGTACCCCGAAACGCTGCCTCCATTCGCAAGGGGTTCAGGCACGCTGCTGCGGGCTGCCGCAAGCAGGCGCTTTGCAAATTCCATGCCGCCGTCGTGGGTTGTATCCGGCAGGATGACGGCGAACTCATCGCCTCCATATCGCGCGGCAATATCATATTTTCTTAAATTTTTGCGAATGAGCCGGGCGGTGGCTTTTAAGCGCTCATCCCCGGCGGGGTGTCCCCACATATCGTTGTATTGCTTAAAGGAGTCCAAGTCAAAAATAATCAACGAAATATGATTTCTGGCGCGGGCTGCGCGTTCCATTTCCCTGCGCAGCATTTCTTCAAAAGCGCGGCGGTTGTATATGCCTGTCACTGCATCCGTCATGGCTGCGATTTTTACCTGCATGTGCAGGCGGGCATTATCCACAGCAAGCGCCATAGGACCCGCAAGCATATTGAGGATTTGAACATCTTTGTCACTTAATATCCCCTTCTCCATCGCCTCGATATTAAGAATGCCAAGCGCTTGCTTTTCTTTCAAGAGGGGTACGCAAATCTCGCTTTTGACGTCCGGCGAGGCGCGTAAAAATTCCGGGTCGTCGGAAACATCCGGCACAAACTGGGTCTGCAAGGTTTTAAGCGCGCGTCCGCTGATTCCTTCCTGACTGTGAATTTTCTTAAAAATCACATCGTCATGGTATCCAATCTGTCCGCCCAGATGCAGGTAATCGCCTTCCAGCAAATAAATACTGATATGGGAATATCCAAACAGGTCGCTTAACACTTTGACAACCGACTGGCAGATTGTTTCAATTTCCAGCGTGGAGGACATGGTTTGCGAAATGGACTGCACGGCGGACATGATACGGAGATTCTCATGCAGCTCGGCATACAACCTTGCGCGCTGCATGGAAGACACCACCTGCGCGGCGAGCATTTCCAGCGTTTGCGCGTCTTCCTTGCTAAAAGCGCCGGGCTGGGCGCTTTCAATATACAGCACGCCCAACAATTCGTCTTCCATAATCAATGGAATGCCAATAGCGGAGCCTTCATGCGCTTCATTGGAAAAATAGTACGGGTCGGTTGAAACATCTTCCGCGATATAAACGCTTCTTGTTTCAGCAACATGCCCAATCACCCCCTTTCCCATTTGCTGCTTGAAGCTGGGCTGGTAGCCGTAATCTTGCGTGCCGCTGATGGCAACCACTTCGAGCATATTGTCTTTGGTCAGCAAGGAAATTGCGGCTTCGGCATACCCAAAATAATTCACCACCACCTCAACAGAGCGCTGTAAAATTTTAACTTCGGTTATTTCACTGGCGGTCTGCCTGCTCACTTCTTGCAAAAGCCCCAGCTGCATGGAATGGCGAAATTCCGCTTCGAGCAGTTCCTGTTCCTGCGTAATATCGTGAAAAACAATCACCCTGCCAAGCGGCGCGCCGTCCCTCTTATACAAATGAGTAATGGAAGAGTCATACCATGCGCGGCCTGACTCGTTTTCAAATTTGAATTTAACACGCGCGTTCGCCGTCTGCCATTTTTCCTTGAAAGCGTCAGGCTTGGGCAATACCTTAAAGACAGATTCCCCGACAAAGCGGTCGCTTAAGTTAAACCATTTTTTCGCAGCGCGGTTGATGCTGAAAACGCGGTCTTTTTCATCCACAATAATGACTGCATCGCGCAAGTGTTCCATTGCAATCTGGGCAATGGAGGAGGCGACAAAAAGCCTTGTACGAAAAAAGCCCGCCATAAGCAACGGCGTGGAAAATATAACAAAAAGCAAGTCAAAGTTTGCTGTTACGAAAACCATTCACGCTCCAGCCTGTTCCGTGTGCCTGTTGGCATTATTCATCGAAGAACAAGTTCCACCAAATTTCCCAATTTTGCATTGGCGTTGGCAAAGCAGTTGGGGTGCTCAGCACAATCGGCTCACTGCCCGGCACGCTGAGCGGAACCACAGGCTGGTCGCCTTCTTTGATGTAATGCCCCTCTGTCCGCGCCCATTCTTCCACCGCCGCGTCTGAACGCGCATAAGCAACCTTTGTCTGCAAGGCAATCTGTGTTTGGCTTGCCTGTGTTGCGCGCGCGCGCAGCGCGTCGCGCTGCTCAGTCAGGCGGTTTAACTCTTCCAGCCGCGTATTGAATTCCACAATCAAGAGGAAAAGAACCAAAATACCTGTAAAGACAGCAAGACGCCGAAAACTAAAACGGAAACTTTGCATGACATTATCTTAATCGCAATTACTTGCATTGACAAGAAACGTAAATTACGATTGTGTTATTTTAACGCGCCTCGAAACTCCGCCGCAAACTGTTTTGCTGTTTCCGCAGGCTTTTGACTCCCCCCGATGATTTTCACGCATGCCGAGCCGACAATGACCCCATCCGCCATCCTGCCCACTTCCTTTGCCTGTTCGGGCGTGCTGATGCCAAACCCCACGCACACCGGCGCGGATGTGTGTTCCCGCACGCGGGCAATCAATGCGCCGAGGTCGTTTGAAATTTCCCTGCGCTCGCCTGTCACACCCGTAACGGATACCAAATAAATAAATCCCTTCGCGTTGCGGGCAATCGCTTCCATGCGCTCATCGGGCGAGGTCGGCGCGAGCATTTGAATCAACGGCATATCCCCCGCCACAGATGTAAATTCCTCCGCTTCTTCCATCGGTAAATCAGGGATGATGAATCCATCCGCGCCTGCTTCTTTTGCGTCGCGGATAAATTTCTCCAATCCATACGCCAGCATCGGGTTGTAATAGCCCATCAAAATCAGCGGAATGGTCACGCCGCGATTACGAAGTTCCTTCACGGCTTCGAGCGATTTCTTGACCGTGATTCCCTTTTCTAGTGCAATTTGCGTCGCTTGCTGAATGACAGGTCCATCCGCGAGCGGGTCAGAGAAAGAGAGTCCCACTTCAATCAAGTCCGCGCCGTTTTGGGCGAGGGCTTCGATGACATCAACGGATGTTTCCAAGTCAGGATAGCCCAGCGGAAAGTAAGGCATGAAGATGGGTTTATTGGTAAAAGCAGCTTCGAGTCTGTTCATGTGTTCCTCGTTTTAAGTAACTGGTAATTGGAGATTGGTAATTACCAGTTACCAATTACCAATCTCTTTAATCACCGTATTCAAATCCTTATCCCCTCTTCCCGACAGGTTCACCAAAATCATCTGGTCTTTCCTCATTGTCGGCGCTTTTTTGATGACTTCCGCCAGCGCGTGAGATGACTCCAATGCGGGGATAATCCCTTCGGTATGACATAACATCTGAAAAGCGTTCAGCGCTTCTTCATCCGTTGCGGAGGTGTAGAAGGCGCGTTCGTTATCTCTCATCATGGCATGTTCGGGACCAACCGCCGCATAATCCAAGCCAGCAGAAACGGAATGAGTCTCGGCAATTTGACCATCTTCATCTTGCAGGACATACGTCCGCGTGCCGTGAATGACTCCCACCCGCGCTTTTTCCGCGTCGCCGAAGCGAGCAGCATGTTTGCCCGAAGCGATTCCGCTGCCGCCCGCTTCCACGCCGATGAGTTCCACGCCTTCATCATTTACAAATCCGCTAAAAACGCCGATGGCATTCGAGCCGCCGCCCACGCAGGCGATGACCGTATCGGGCAGGCGTCCAGCGTCCATGAGCATTTGCTCGCGCGCCTCGCGCCCAATCACCGATTGAAACTCGCGCACGATGGTCGGATAAGGATGAGGTCCCAGCGCAGAACCTAAAAGATAATGCGTGTCGCGCACATTCGTCACCCAATCGCGGATGGCTTCGTTGATGGCGTCTTTCAAGGTCTTCGTGCCTGACTCCACAGGTCGCACCTCCGCGCCGAGCAACTTCATGCGGAAGACGTTTGGCTCCTGGCGGGCAATGTCCACAGACCCCATATAGACCACGCATTCAAGTCCGAGCAATGCCGCAGCAGTAGCAGATGCCACTCCGTGCTGCCCTGCACCCGTTTCAGCGACGATGCGCTTTTTTCCCATGCGCTTCACCAACAACGCCTGTCCCAACGCATTATTGATTTTGTGCGCGCCTGTGTGCGCCAAGTCTTCGCGCTTCAAATAAATTTGCGCGCCGCCTAATTTTTCAGAGAGACGTTTGGCGTAAGTCAGCGGCGTGGGACGACCAACGAATGACGCCATCAATTTATCAAACTCCGCATTGAAGGCTGGGTCGTTGCGCGCCGAGACGAACTCGCGCTCCAACTCAATTAACGCAGGCATGAGCGTTTCGGGGACGAATTGTCCGCCGTAGGGACCGAATTTGTTGGGTAAAAGCGTAGGCATAAAACCTCATTGGGTGGGTGGTAATTGGTAAATGGTAATTGGTGATTGGAGATTTACCAATCACTAATTACCAATCTCTACTCTCTTAACTTCTTTCACAAACCGAATCATCTTCTCCGCGTCTTTCTCCCCCGGAGCGGATTCAACACCC
>DAOTZP010000215.1:0-5291 GCA_034434265.1 Anaerolineales bacterium
GTCAAATCCAAAAATTGGGAGCGGCTCATGGAAAGCAGCGTAACATGGTCTTTTGCGCGCGCGGTGGCGGTGCGGTGTCCGCCCGGCAGAATCAGACCCATTTCGCCCAGATATTCCCCAGCCTGAACAAGATTAAGCATCATTTCCCAAGGCTGCCCCTCCCCCATCAAGACTTGAATGGTTCCGCTGGTGACAATATAAAAATGCTCGCCTGCATCGCCTTCACGAAAGAGAATGTCATTTGGCTCAAGGGTTTTCACCTCCAACGTGGAGAGGATGCTATCCAATTCACGCGCGGACATGCGGGAAAAAAGAGGGACTTTGGCGAGCGGGTTATTTGTCATGGGATGCCTGTGGTGAGGTTCATGGTTTCTTTGCCTGCGAGTTTATCCTGAATGCGACGGGTAACAAGCTCAAGGTGGGCGGTTTGGTTGACGTAATCCAAATCGTCCGTTTGGATGGCAAGCACCGGGCAAAGGTCAAACACGCCCAGCCACTCATCGTAAAAAGAGTCAAGCAGCGAAAGGTATTCAGGGGTAATGCCTGTTTCAATATTGCGCGCGCGTTTGCGGATTCTTTCCATCAGCACGCTCACCGGCGCTTTGAGGTAAATCAACAAGTCCGGGCGCGGCAGCCCGTTGACCACCACATTGAATAACTGGCGGTAGGCGTGATAGTCGCGCTCGCTTAAGTTTCCCATGTGGTGCAGGGCGCGCGCAAAAATATGCGCGTCTTCGTAAATGCTGCGGTCCAAAATTGCGGAGCGGGAATCGCGCAAGGCTTCAAGATATTGGTCGGCGCGGTGGCCAAGAAAAAAAACCTGCAAGTGAAAAGACCAAGCTTTCATATCGGCATAAAAATCGGGCAGGTAGGGATTATCCGCGACGGATTCATATCCCGTCCACCAGCCCAGCCGCGCGCCAATTCTTTCGGTAAGCGTTGTTTTGCCTGCGCCAATGTTGCCTGCCACCAAAATCAAATGTTTTGCCATAGATTTTTTATTGTATCACACGGTTTGGAACGCGCTTTTGATTTTTGCCTGTATTCGGCAACTGTGGCGCAAGTCTCCGACTTGCGAGGCAAAGCGCAAATAAGAGATTTGCGCTACAGGCTGACCCGAAAAAATATTCCCACGCTTTCTTAATCAAAACTTAAAATGCAATGCGCAGGTGTTGTATACTTAAACCCATGAAAACGAAATATCTGACGATTTCAATACTCTTAATATTTGGCTTGCTGCTTTTTTCGTGCGCGGAAAATTCGGAGCAGACCGCGCCGATAGATGTGGACGCGGTGCGGACCGAAGCGGTTGCGGCATTTGCGGCAAACCTAACACAGACTGCGCTTGCAATGCCGGCGGTTTCTCCAACCGTGACCATCGAGCCGACATTTACGCTTACGCCAACCCCGGAAGTAGAAGCCTCCCCCACGCCGACAAAAAACAAGTGCTACAACCTGATGTATATCAAGGATGTCACCATCCCGGATGGGACGGTGATGAAATCCAATGAAGTATTTACGAAGACATGGCTGGTGCAAAATATCGGCGGGTGCGCATGGGCGCCGGGATTCACATTCAGCCATGTGGGCGGCGATTCGTTAAACGGGCGAACGGTGACGCTCAACAAGCCCGTTCCCGTCGGACTCAAATATGAAATTTCAGTGGAAATGGTGGCGCCCAGCGGCGTGTATGGATTAATTCAAAGCTCATGGCGGATGGCATACGAGCCGGGCATGTATTTTGGCGATACGCTTTCCGTCAATATCGTGGTGGAAGACCCAAACGCGCCCGCAGTCACAGCAACCCCTTAAAATACGCAAATTGAACAAAGCACAAGCGGGCGGGATTTTCCCACCCGCTTGTTATTTCAAACGCTAAATGCCCGCATTGCTTAAAATGGCGGATAAATTGGCAAGCGCGGCGGTCAAGTCGGGATGGGATATTTCAAAATGCTGCACGGCGCGTTCCAAACGTTTCAGTATGGGTTCGGAATGCTGCGGGCTTTCTGTCCGCTTTAACAGGCGCTCAATATCCAAAGAAAGCTCGCGCAGCAGCTCCCGCCCTTTTTCATCCACGCTTTCAATTCCTTCGATTTCTTTATGCAACTGATTCAGCAAATCGTCCAGTTTTTTCTGTTCCATAGTAACACCTCTCTTGTGAAGGAATATCTTGCCTGATTCTATTTTACAACGTTTTTACGGCAGACAGATGTAGCGCAAGTCTCCGACTTGCGAGACAAAGCGCAAAGCGCAAATCAGAGATTTGCGCTACAGGCTGCCTCGAACACCCCGTACAGATGGATTCATCTATATCAATATTTTATAAGAATCATCCGTGAACAGTTTGTTTTACCGTATAATTTTGCTTATGAGTAACCGCACGAATGAAGATTGGATTGCTGACTTAAAAAGCAGCGGGCCCGCGCACGAAGCCGCGCTGCACGACCTGAGTGAAATTATTCGCAAGGGGCTTCCGTATGCCCTCACCCGCTGGCTTTCTTCGGAAAACCCGTTGTTTCACCCGCTGGTGGAGGAAGTGGCGCAGGAAACCCTGTTGCGCGTGCTGGACCAGCTGGATACATTTGAAGGGCGCAGCATGTTCACCACTTGGGTGCATAAAATCGCCATCCGCATTGCATTGACCGAACTGCGCCGCAAGCGCTGGCGCGATTCCTCGCTGGATGAACTCGCCGAAAACGAAGACGCCCCCCCGCCCCCCGGGCTGCTGGCGGATTCGCAAGCCTCGCCGGAAAAAACAGCCGAGCGCAAAGATATGCTTGCCCGCGTGCGCCGCATTTTGGAAGAAGAGCTCACCCCGCGTCAGCGCGAAGCGCTTATCCTGCTGGGATTGCAGGATGTTCCCATGGAAGAAGCAGCCAGGCGAATGAACACCAACCGCAACGCCTTGTATAAATTGCTGCACGATGCCCGCCTGCGTTTGAAAAAACGGCTCGCCAACGAAGACCTGACCCCGCAAGATTTGCTTTTGGCGTTTGAAAGCAAGTAAGATTAATGATACATTAAACATCAAAAAGCCGTATGAATATCAAAAGCCTTTTTGAACGCATTCAACCTTTCTTTCAAGCCAGCCCGCAGCCGCAGCTCAATGATGAAGTGGTCGTCAAGTTTTTGCAGGTGTTGGAAAATCTTCGGGAAGAAGAAATTAATTGCGCCGAGTTTTACTCGCGCATTGATGAATTTGTGGAGCGCGAAGTAAAATCGCATGATGCAAAGAAAATTATGCCGGTGATTCAAGACCATATTGATATGTGCGCCGAATGCTGCGATGAATACGAAGCCCTTTTGAGCGTTTTGGAAAACACAAAAGAAGAATAGCAGGCGCGTCGGCTTTTGGCAACAAAACAGGGCTGCCCTCTTCTCGGCAGCCCTGTTTTATTACATCTTTTACACCTTCGGGCCCGCGTCTATCACTTCCTGCGGCGTGCCTTCTTCAAACTTTGCAAAGTTCTGCTTAAAGCGCATGGCAAGGTCTTTATAACGTCTGTCGTATTCCTTTTTATCATGCCATGAAGCGGCGGGATTCAACACCTCATCGGGAACATTGGGGCATGATTGCGGCGCTTCAAACCCAAAAACGGGGTCTTTCTTAAACTGCGCGTCATCCAGTTTCCCATCCAGCGCAGCATTTAATAACGCGCGCGTATGCTTGATGGAAATGCGCTTGCCAACGCCGTACGGTCCGCCCACCCATCCGGTATTCACCAGCCAGCAGGTCACGCCGTAGCGTTCAATTTTACGCTTGAGCAGTTCGGCATATTTATATGGATGATGCACCATAAACGGGCCGCCAAAACAGGCGCTGAAGGTAATTTCGGGTTCTTTGCCCAGCCCCACTTCCGTTCCGGCGATTTTGGATGTGTATCCGCTGATGAATTGGTACAAAGCCTGATTGGGAGTCAGACGCGCAATGGGCGGCATGACGCCGCTGGCGTCGCAGGTTAACAGGATGATATTTTTCGGGTGGCCCGCTTTTTTCTCCGGGACAGCGTTGTGGATAAATTCCAGCGGGTACGAAGCGCGGGTGTTTTCGGTCAGCGTATCGTCATCCAAGTCAATCAACCGCGTAATGGGGTCGTAGGTCACATTTTCAAGAATTGTTCCAAAACGGCGGGTTGTGCTGTAAATTTCCGGCTCGGCGGATTCGGAGAGTCCAATCACTTTGGCGTAACATCCGCCTTCAAAGTTGAATATGCCGTTATCGCTCCAGCCATGTTCGTCATCGCCAATCAATCTGCGCGCCGGGTCTGCGGAAAGGGTTGTTTTGCCTGTGCCGCTCAGCCCAAAGAAAAGCGCAACGTCATCCGAATTATTGGGGTTGACGTTTGCCGAGCAGTGCATGGAAAGCACGCCCTCCAACGGAAGCAGGTAATTCAAAATTGTAAAGACCGACTTTTTAATTTCACCGGCATACGCCGTATTGCCAATGATGGCAAGTTTCTTTTCAAAAGACAGGCAAATAAAAGTCTCGCTGTTGGTCCCATCCACTGCGGGCGCGCCTTTGAAAGAAGGCATGCAAATGATTGTAAATTCGGGGATGAAGCGTTTGTATTCTTCCAGCGATTGAGGCAAGATGAACATGTTGCGCACAAAATGACTGTGCCAGGCAAGTTCGGTGACAATACGCACGGGCAGACGGTAGGTTTCATCCGCACCGGCGTACACATCCTGCACAAAGACATCGCGCCCTTGCAAAAATCCGAGCATACGGTCATACAACACTTCAAATTTTTCCGCCTCAAAGGGACGGTTATACACGCCCCACCAGATGTTATTTTCAGAATCTGCGTGGCGGACGACAAACTTATCATTTGCGCTGCGGGCGGTATGCTTGCCCGTATTGGCGACATACGCGCCGCCTGCCACAATAGCGCCCTCGCTGCGGAAGACCGCCTCTTCCACCAACGCTTCGGTGGGAAGATTCCAATAAGCAAGGCGCAAATTTCCAATGCCAATGTTTCCCAAGTGATAATCCGCTTTGCGAATCTGCGCGGCTGCTTCAGCGGGCGTTTTGATATTCAGCAAATTATTCATCGTTCCTCCATTCCTCTGCGCGCCTATAACCAATCCCTCACCATTTTTTTATCGCCGATGTAAATTTCATTCGGCGAGGTCGGGTCCAGCGCCCATTTGATTCTGGCTATTCCTTCGGTAATGTCTTTTACGCTTCCGGCAAATGAAATACGGATGTGTCCCTCCATGCCAAATTCTTTGCCGGGGACGGTGACGACCATTGCCTTTTTTAGCAGGAATTTTGAAACTTCCACCGAGTT
>DAOTZP010000216.1:0-15204 GCA_034434265.1 Anaerolineales bacterium
GCGGACAGGCTGAAAGCCTGTCCCACGACAAATTCCGCCGCAAATTTGACGGCGACCTTGACCACGAATTGCGCGTGATTGAAGAATTGCATTATCACAGCATCAACGATTCCCGCTACATTGCCGAAATTCGGCAGGCGTTGGTTGAGCAGGGCATCATGGATGAAAGCGAAGTAACGCGGGAGTTGAAACTCAAAGACTCGTTCAAGAAAACGCGGTTCTATAAATTCGGGTTGATTTACACAAACAAGCAGGTGGAAAAAGATTATCGGCGCGTCAAATCGTTTGCCGATTTAGGCGTGAAGAAAAGAAACTACGTCCACGTCATTGCCACAGGTCACGGCGGCGCGGAAATCGTGCTGGCAGGCGGCAAACAAAGCGCCGTCATCAAAGACAATCAGCCAAAAGATATGGCGGTGAAAGACATAAGCCCGCATGTCGTTCGCTCTGCCATTGCCCGCAACCCGTTCTTCACCTTTGCCAATGTCAAAAAATATTTTCCCAACCTTGCCTCCATGCGCGATTTTATCGCCTCCGAAGATTATCTCGGCGGGCTGGAAATCACCTTTCAGGGCAATGTATATGGGTTGGAAGAAAACTACCGCGAACATCTTTCCGCCATGCTTGGGCTGCTGAACCAAATTGAAGCGGAAATTCGGGCGCAAATCACCGACTATGAAGGCTCAAAAGAATTCACGCCTTCGCGCATCCATGAAGTTTTCCACGACAAGACCCTGAAATTTTCAAAGGACAATGAGCGCGGCAAAGACGACCCGCAGTTTGAGCATGACTTCAAAAACAAAGACTGGTTTACGGTTAATACCATTTACGGCACAAGCGAAGAAAAAGCCTTTGTGCGTATGCTGGACAGGCAGATTGAAAAACTAAAAGAACAATACGCAAGCGTCTATCTGCTCCGCAACGAAGGGCATTTTGCCATTTACAACTTTTCAAACGGCGCAGCCTTTCAGCCCGATTTCGTCCTTTTTCTGCATAAGAAAAACGGAAAGTCCCTCACCTATCAACTATTCATCGAGCCGAAGGGCAGGCATCTGAAAGAACATGACCGCTGGAAGGAAACTTTCCTGAAAGAAATCACGCGGGAATTTGGAAAGAAAGTTTTGAAACTGGAAGATTCAAAGTACCGCTTAATCGGCGTGCCGTTTTACAACAACGAAGATGAAAATGCGTTCCGCGAAAATCTTGAGTCGGCATTGTCGGTTTAGCGGACGAGTCTTAAAGCCAAAAAGCGTACCGCAAAGCGCGCGCCCCGCGGGGTTGCGCTACGCGCGGTACGCTTCGCAGTCGGGCATTTCGCGCAGCATGGCTTCGAGTTTTTCCTGCTCTCAAGCGCGCCCGCTCTTGCCGCCAACTTTATCGTTATCTTAAGAAATTCTGAACTGCTGGAATAAACCTTACGGCAACATCAAGCAGCAAGCCAATCATAAACAGCGAGCCAAATGCGCGGTTGTTGCGAAAGGCAATCGGCGCAAAGTACAGGGGCCAGCCGCCCTGCCCTTCGGGGAAGCCTTCGGGGCGGGTTTCGGGTTTGGGCTGGGTCAGCGGCGGAATGCTTTGCCGCAGGGCGGGAATGGCAAACAAAACAATCAGCATAATGGGCGTAAAAAATTTGGTAAAGATGAGATAGACGGTAAAGAAGTAAGGCGCAATCATCATAAAGATGACGGCATACCGCGCGGCTTTTTCGCCAATGACGACGGGCAGGGTGTGAATCTTTTTGGCTTCGTCAACTTTGATTTTGTCAATATGCTTGCCAAAGATGACCGTCGTCACGCCCAGCACATAGGGCAGGCTTGCAATCACCACCGACCAATCCCATTTGCTGGTGAGGACAAAATATCCGCCCCCAATCATCAATGGTCCCCAGACCATAAGAACGGCAACTTCGCCGAGTCCCAGCCCTTTGAGGGGCCATGTGTAAAAGAGAACAAAAAACGCGCCCAGCCCAAGCAAAATCCATGTGACGGGGTGGAATTGCGTATGCCAGACGAGGTACAAGCCTGCCGCCAAAGCAAGCAAGCCTGTCACGGCAAAATAGGTCAGGTGTTGGCGTTGAGTCATCAAGCCTGAAGCAACGGGCTGCGCGCCGTACATGGTGCGGTAGTAATTGTCTTTGTCCACGCCGCGCACAAAATCGGTGTAGTCGTTGAAGATGTTGTTGGAGGCGTGCGCCATAATCAGCCCGAAAGCCAAAGCCAGCCAGGGAACAAAACTAAACCCGCCGTCCCTCCACGCGAAAAGTCCGGCAAGCGCGGCGGAGATGAAGGTCATAATCAAAACCGCGGCGCGGGTGGAAATCAGCCATTTGGAAATCACATCGAGACGGTCCCATTCTTCCTTGCTCACTTCGGGAATGACGCTTAACGCTTTCTTCCACATTGCAAAGTTCATATTTTGCTCTCCTTTGAAAAAAATTTTTGCAATTATAACTACTTTGGTCTGATTTATCCTTCGCCAATCTCGGCAATCGGTTCAAGGGATGCGCGGCTGGCGAGATAACCTTCCACCAAAAAGATGGCAAGCGCAAACCAGACGATTCCAAACCCAATCAACTGCTGATGGCTGAATGGCTCTTTATACACAAACACGCCAAGCAGAAATTGAATGGTCGGCGCGATGTATTGCAGCAGACCAACCACCCACAGCGGAATGGAACGCGCGGCAGAAGCAAACATGAGCAGCGGAACGGTGGTGACAACGCCCGCGCCAATCATCAACAGGTCGGACATGAATCCTGTATGGAAAAACGCGCCCGCGCCTTGAACATCCGCAAAGATGAGGTAGGCAAGCGCGGGGAGAAAGAGGATGCCCGTTTCAATGGTCAAGCCGTACAGCGAACCAAGCGGGGAGATTTTTTTCACCATGCCGTACAAGCCAAATGAAAACGCCAAAGCCAGCGCAATGTAAGGCAAACGTCCATAGACAAAGGTCAGGTAGGCGACGCCAAGCGCGGCAATGACAACGGGAATCCATTGCGTAAGGCGCAGCCGTTCTTTGAAGATAATCACGCCAAGCATGACGCTGATTAACGGGTTAATGAAATAGCCGAGGCTGGTTTCCACAATGTATCCTGCATTCACTGCCCAGACATATAAATACCAGTTTGCGCCAATGAGCAGCGCGGCAATAAAATAAACACGCAGCGCTCTTGCAGTGAGCGCGGCGCGAAAGTCATCCCATTGTTTGGTGACGCCAATCACGACAAGCAGCAAAACACAAGACCAGAGGATGCGGTGTCCAATCAGTTGAATGGCGGGAATGTGTTTGAGTAACTTCCAATACACGGGAAAAAATCCCCACAGCGCGTACGCGCCAATGCCATATACGATTCCTTTTTTCATGATTCTCCTGATTTGATTAATGATGTATTGGGCAGAGTTTGCCTTAAGAGAGCGTTTCTTAAGTCAATTTTTTCGGCTATTGCCCGGTTGTTTTGTCATTCGACGAGCCTTGCCTCGAACAAATGTGAGAGTGCAAGCGGGTAGAAATCCTGCTTGCGGAAAGGAAAAAAATTTCCACCTTACGCGCACAATGTCGCTGCCGCTCGAAATGACAATTCGTGAGGGATAAAAATTTGCGCCAAAAAAAGACCCTGCGAAGCGCAAGGTCTTTGAGCAATCTTGCGGAAATGATTTACAACTTTCTCAAATACCACCTGCCCGAAACGACTTCCTGCACGTCGCGGGCAAAATCGGAGGCGGTTTGGTATCGTTCGGCGGGTTCTTTTGCCATGGCTTTTCCGACCACTTCCTGCCAGACGGCGGGGATGTTTTTCTTCACTTCGCGCAAGTCGGGGATGGGCAGCACAACGTGTGAGTTGATGAGCGCGGTGGTGGAATCGCCTTTGAAGGGCAACTGCCCGGTGAGCAAACGGTAGAGGACAACGCCGAGCGCGTAAATATCGGAGCGCCCGTCCACCTTTGTTCCTTTGACTTGTTCAGGACTCATATACGCGGGCGTGCCAACCAGCCATTCGCCTTCATCATCAGTAAACGGTTTGGATTTGGCAATGCCAAAATCGGAAAGGAAAATTTCGCCGGTTGAGTCGTACAGGAAGTTGGAGGGCTTTACATCACGATGCACGATGCCGCGCGCGTGAGCGGCGTCCAACGCTTCGGCAATTCGTTTGAAAATATGGGCAATCTCTGTTTGCTTGATTTCAGCAACGCGGAGTTTATCTTCGAGCGAGCCGCCCGCCATGTAGCGCATGACAATGTAGGGCTGCTGTCCGTGCCAGCCAAAATCATAAATGGGGACAATGCAAGGATGTTCGAGCGCGGCAATGACTTCCGCTTCCTGTTGAAAAAATTCGCGGTACATTTCATCGGACGTGTGACGGTACATGAGAACTTTTACCACCACATGACGCTGAATATACGGGTCGCGCGCCTGAAAAATCACCCCCATTCCGCCTTGGGCGAGTTCTCTTTCAATCTCATAACGTCCAATTGTGTCTATGGTCATAGCGCCTCGAAAGAAAATGATTTATAGGTGCGGGCAAGTATAGAACAAATACGGGCGGATTGCAATATGGGATTAAAAAAACAGCCCCGCGCATGCCGTGTACTGCAAAGTTTTGAACCTGCTCTCGCAGGTGGTCTCGTATTGGGAAACGCCGCCTTGGCTCAGGCCTATCGCGTTATTTCTTCAAAATAAGAGACCTATTAGAAGGTGTTGGCTCAAAACGGAAGAGCAATATCACGAACACAGCAGGGCTGTATTTCTTATACCATAATGGGTTGCGCACGGGTAGATAAACATTAAATTATCATAATTTCAATTTTGCAGGGTTTATTGATTTTGAAATTTTTTTATGGTAATCTGATTTAGATTCCCAAACAGTGCCGCCAACGTGAAAGCAAAAAACATTCACCCTGATACGCTTGACAAACGGGGTTGTTTTTATCTCTGTTCGTCCAGTTCATCAGGGTGAATGCTTGATGAAATAATTTTACGGGTACACGCGCTTGATGGTGCGCGGGAAGGGAATTGCCTCGCGGACGTGTTCCGTGCCGCACATCCATGTGGTGACGCGCTCCGTTCCCATGCCAAAGCCGGAATGCGGAACAGAGCCGTATTTACGCAGGTCCAAATACCATTTGAAGGCTTCTTCGGGCAAGCCTTCTTTGTGAATCCGCGCCAGCAGATTTTCATAACTGCTCATGCGTTCCGAGCCGCCGCAAATTTCGCCGTAGCCTTCGGGCGCAAGCAAATCCACGCTTTTGCACACTTCGGGGCGCCCGGGCCACGGTTCCATGTAAAAGGCTTTCACCGCGCTTGGGTAGCCGTACACAAACACGGGCTTATCATACAGCTTGGTAATTTCCACTTCATGCGGCGCGCCAAAATCCATGCCCCATTCAAACTTAAGCAGTTCTTTGCGTTCGGGGTCGGTTTCTTTCTCGTACAGTTCAATGAGATATTTTGCCGCGTCATCATACGACATGCGCGGAAACGGGGCTTTGATGTTTTCCAGTTTGGAAAGGTCGCGCCCTAAAAACTTGAGTTCGGGGGCGCAGTCCCGCAGCACGCGCTGAACAATATGGGCGATGAGTTGTTCTTCAATTTCCATCAAGCCGTCAAGGTCGCAGAAAGCAATTTCAGGTTCAAGCATCCAAAACTCGGTAAGGTGGCGGCGCGTTTTGGATTTTTCGGCGCGGAAGGTGGGACCAAAGCAGTACACCTTTCCAAATGCAAAGATGTTTGCTTCGTTATACAACTGCCCCGTTTGGGCAAGATAGGCTTTTCCCTCGTCGAAGTATTCCGTTTCAAAGAGGGTTGTCGTGCCTTCCGCCGCGGCGGGGGTGAGAATTGGCGTGCTCATTTCGATAAAGCCGTTTTGGTCGAGCCACTCGCGGGTGGCAGCCATCACTGTGGCGCGCACGCGCAAAACCGCCCACTGACTCTGCATCCGAATCCACAAATGACGGTGGTCGAGCGCAAAATCCACGCCGTGGTCTTTGAGCGCCATCGGGTAATCAAGCGCGGCAAATTGAACGACTTGCAAATCTTTAATGCCCACTTCAAATCCGCCGGGAATGCCGGGCGCGCGCTTGTCTTCGCGCACTGCGCCTGTAATGACAAGCGAAGTCTCCTGCGGCAGGTGGGTGATGGTTTCAAACAATTCGGGGGAAAGGTCGCCCTTGAAGGCAACGCATTGCACAAAGCCAGTTCCGTCACGGACGAGTAAAAACGCCAATTTGCCTTTATCGGTGCGGTTATACAGCCAGCCTTTGAGGACAATATCTTGTCCGATGTAATTTGAAATTTGCGAAACGCTGATGTGGTCAGGCATGAGAAATCCTCTGAAAAATTTAATTTTGCCTATTATAGTCCATTCGCGCGGTTGTTAAACAAAAAACGCGGGTGAAATGGGTTTTGGACGATGTTTATCTTCGTCCTGTTTGCGCTTAAAAACAAACTCACCCGCGAAACCTAAGTTCGGGGTGAGCGATGGTGATGAAAAAAATTTCAGCGCGAGCGCGCGCAACGAAACCCGATGACGTTGTTGGTTGTTTTTGGGTCGTTTCCATAACGGTCGGTGACAAATGCGTCAAAGTCAAGGTATATCCACGCGCTGCCGCGTAAAACTTTGAATTCGCCGCTGGCGGGTCCCTGCGGGTTGAGGGAAGGCGCGGCTTTGTAATAATTTTCGTCATACCAATCTGAGGTCCACTCCCATACGTTGCCTGCCATGTTGTAAAGCCCATACGGGCTGACTCCGCCGGGGTAGGAAGTGACGCTGGTTGTGTCTCCGGCAACGAGCGCAAAGTTTAATAACTTTGTGTTTGGCAATGTATCGCCCCACGGAAAGAGCCGCCCATCCGTTCCGCGCGCGGCTTTTTCCCACTCGGCTTCGGTGGGCAGCCTGCGTCCCGCCCATGAGCAGTAGGCGTTTGCCTGCTCCCATGAAACATAGATGACGGGGTAGTCGTCATATTGCGGGTTTCCGAAATAAGAATCGCGGGTGTAAGAATCGCTGCGAAACGGCGGCGTGCAAGCGCCCGTATCCACACAGGATTTGTACATGCGGTTGCTGACTTCGGTTTGGTCCATCCAAAACGCGTCGAGAGTCACTGTGCGGGGCGGTTCAACGTTGGTAAACCATTCGCGGCGGCAATCGGAGCGGAAGGCTTGGCACTTGGCGAGCAGGTCGTCCGCATCCGCGCCCATGGTGAAATCTCCGGCGGGGATGAATACCATGACCGCGCCATCCACAGGCGAGAGGGTGGTTGCGCCCGCGTTCAGTTCGCCTTCAAAAGCAAGCGTGGGGACGGGCGTTGACGTGGCGGGAACGGGGGTGGGGGTTGCTGTGTTTTCAAGCGTCACAGATTCAACGACTTGCGTGGCGGTTGGGGAAGGAGGCGCAACTTGAGGAGGCTGCGGCGGTTCTGCGGATGCGGCGGGGGTGGAAGCGGGAGCGCAAGCGGACAACAAAAACAAAATCAAAAACAAAACAAGAGCGGGTTTATTCATTCATTCTCCGTGAGGGTTTATTTTCTTGCAGCGGGGTATTCCGCTGAAAGAGCCGGGCAAAGTAAAAAATACATTTACCTGACAAAGCGTCCTTCCGTATTTTTACCTAAACGATGGAAACGGTGTGATTCAATATAATTACAAAAGCCGCCGAACGCTTTGCGCCCCGGCGGTGAAAATTTACAATCGTTTTCGCTATCTGAAGTTTCTTAATAACGAATTGAGCTGAGGTTATCGAGTTTGTCCGTGCTGTGCGTGGCGTTGATGCGGCGGATGGTGCCGGTCAACCCGCGTATGACGAGGCTTTCGGTGGAAATGTGATTGCCATGATAACGCACGCCTTTAAGCAGTTCGCCATCGGTGATGCCGGTGGCGGCGAAGAAAACATCCTCAGACGAGACGAGGTCGTCCATAGTGAGGACCTTGTCAAAGTCGTAGCCCGCTTCGCGTCCGCGGCGGAGTTCGTCTTCATCGCGGGCAAAGAGTTTTCCTTGAATCTCGCCGCCCATGGCGCGTAAAGCGCAGGCTGCAATGACGCCTTCGGGCGTGCCGCCAATGCCGAGCAATACGTCCACGCCGGTATCGGGCCAGGCGGTCATTAAGGCGGCAGCCACGTCGCCATCGGGAATTTGCCGAATGCGCGCGCCCGCCTTGCGAATCTCCGCAATCATGGCTTCGTGCCGCGGGCGGTCCAAAATGATGGTGGTCAGGTCTTCCACTGCCCTGCCTTTTGCTTTTGCAATGGCGCGTAAATTTTCGGTAATGCTTTTTTCGATGTCAATTTTGCCTTTGGCTTCGGGTCCAACGGCGATTTTGTTCATATACAGGAACGGACCGGGGTCAAACATGGAGCCGCGCGGCGCAACCGCAACGGTGGCAATGGAGTTGGAACGCCCAAACGCAAGCGGGCGCGTTCCGTCAATCGGGTCAACAGCCACGTCCACATCGGGCGGGGAGCCATTGCCGACTTTTTCTCCGTTGAAGAGCATGGGGGCTTTGTCTTTTTCGCCTTCGCCAATGATGATGACGCCGTTCATATCCACTGTTCCCAACACAAGCCGCATGGCGTTGACGGCGGCTTGGTCTGCGCCTTCTTTGTCGCCGCGTCCCATGAAACGCCCTGCGAGCATGGCGGCGGCTTCGGTAACGCGCGCAAGTTCAAGCGCAAGGTTGCGGGTGGGGGTTGCTCCTAATACTTGCTGCTGCATACAGTGACCTCCGAGTTAGAGAATGAACCAGATGATGAAGTAATACCCAATCATGGCGCCCCACAGCCAAGAGTCAATACGGTCAAAAAATCCGCCGTGACCGGGGATGATATCGCTTGAGTCTTTGATTCCTGATTGGCGTTTAATCATGCTTTCGCCGAGGTCGCCAAGCGTTGGAATTGCGCCCATCAAAAAGCCGATGATTGCGCCTTGCAACAAGGTGACATCGCCTGCCAAACTTCCATAAGTGGAAAAGGCGTATGCAAAGAAAATTCCGCCGATTGTTCCCGTGAACACGCTGGCAAAATAGCCTTCCCAACTTTTTTTGGGGCTGAGGCGCGGGGCAATTTTATGCCTGCCATACGCGACTCCGATGGAGTACGCGCCGGAATCCGCGAGCCAAAGCGACATCATCACCAGCATCAGCCACCACCCGCCTTCGGGCAGGTTTCGCAGGTCGAAAAGGTAGGCGCCAATCCAGCCAATGTAGGCAAGCCCGGCGGCGGTGATGGAAAAATCAATGGCAGCCTGATTGCGTCCGCGCTCGTAATCAAAAAGGTGATAGGCAAGGGCGGCAAGAATTGCCGCCTCAAAAACAGGCAAAGCATATTGCGGAAAAAAGGCGCGCGCCAAGCCAATCAGCGCCACGCCGCCCGCAGTAATCAGCAGGTTTGGTTGAAAGCCGACAGCGCGGAAAAGCCGCACAAACTCCCATGCGGAGCCAGCCAAAAACGTGCCCATGAGCAGGTAGTAGAAAAATCCGCCAAATAAAATGGCGGGGAATCCAATTACAGCCAGACCGAGAGCGGTTATTGTTCTTCTACGCATTGGTCTCCTGCAATTCAGCGGGGGATACTTTTCCAAAACGGCGGTCGCGCTGGGCAAAGGCTTCCAGCGCGCGGCGGTATTCTTCGCGGTCAAAATCGGGCCAGAAAGTTGGCGTAATGTACCATTCAGAATAAGCCGCCTGCCAAATCAAAAAGTTGCTGACGCGCAGTTCGCCGGAGGTGCGAATGATTAAATCGGGGTCCGGCACGCCGGCGGTGTATAAATATTTGCCGACCATTTCATCGGTGACGTTTTCGGGGGCAACGCCGTCTTTCATCATGCGTTGAATCGCCTGCACAATTTCATCGCGCCCGCCGTAGTTAAAGGCAATGTTCAAAATCAAGCGTTCGTTTTGTTTGGTCAGGTCAATTGCCTGTAATACTTTTTTTTGAATGTTTGGGGCAAGTCTTTCCAGCCTGCCAATATGGCGAAGTTGCACGCCTTCTTTGTGAAGCTCGCCAAGTTCGCGGTCAATCACATCTTCAAGGATATACATTAATCCGCGCACTTCTTCGGGGGGACGTCCCCAGTTTTCGGTGGAAAAGGCATAGATGGTAAGGTACTTGACGCCAAACTCAACCGTTGAGCGGATGATGCGGCGCAGGTTTTCCGTGCCTGCTTTGTGACCAGCCAGCCGCGGCAGCCCGCGCTGAAGCGCCCAGCGCCCGTTGCCATCCATAATCATGGCAACGTGCTGGGGAACTTTTTCTGGTGGAACGCTTAAGGGGGTGTCAGCCATTCTCACTCGGAAGCTACACTTCCATAATATCTTTTTCTTTGGCGGCGCCGTGCGCGGCAACGCTTTCGGTATATTTATCGGTCAATTTTTGAAGTTCTTCTTCGCCGTACTTTAAGTCATCTTCGGTGATGAGCTTTTCTTTTTCGTAATCGCGCAAGTCGTTGTGCGCGTCGCGGCGGATGTTGCGAATCGCAACACGCGCTTCTTCAAGGCGGTGGTGCATCTGCTTGACCAGAGCGCGGCGGCGTTCTTCGTCAAGCGGGGGAAGGTTAAGGTGAATGACCTTTCCGTCCGAATTGGGGGTCAAGCCGATGTTGGAAGCGCGGATGGCTTTTTCAATGTCTTTGAGCGACCCTGCATCAAAGGGCTTAATTAATAACGTGCGCGGCTCCGGCACGCTGATGGTGGCAAGTTGTTTCAAATGAGTGGGAGTGCCGTAATAATCCACAGAGAGTTTTTCCACCAATGCAGGGCTTGCGCGCCCGGTGCGAATACCGGCAAGGTCTTCTGTCAAGGCATGGATTGCGCCAATCATGCGGGTTTCGGCGTCTTTCAAAAGGTCTTTAATTTCTTCGGTGCTCACAATCTTCCTCCTGAAAATGGATACGGCATAAGGATACCTTAAAACAAGAATTTGTGCTATGGGATGATGAAGAATGTAAAAATATAAGCGCGCATGAAACAAAAAAACATAACCCACCCCGAAATTAAGTTTCGCGGGCGGGTTTGTTTTCAAAAGCGAAGCGGACGCGGGTAAACGCCCGGTCAAATTTTGGGAATTTTGCGCAAGTTCTGTCAAGGTGAAATCACGCGCTAACCAGCGTGCCGACTTGCTCGCCGCGAATTGCTTTCATCAATGCGCGCGGGTCCCACAAGTTCAACACGAGGATGGGCATGTTATTTTCCATGCACAGGGAGATGGCGGTGCTGTCCATCACGCCCAAACGGCGGTTGAGCGCGTCAATATAACTGAGATGGTCGAATTTCACCGCGCTTGAATTTTTCTTCGGGTCGGAGTCGTACACGCCGTCCACTTTGGTGGCTTTGATGACAACCTGCGCTTCCACTTCGGTGGCGCGCAGCGCGGCAGCCGTATCGGTGGAGAAGAAGGGATTCCCCGTTCCCGCGCCAAAAATCACCACTCTGCCTTTTTCAAGGTGGCGGATTGCCCGGCGGCGGATGTACGGTTCGGCGATGGCGCGCATTTCAATCGCGGACATGACGCGGGTCATCACCCCCTGGCGTTCAAGCGCGTCCATCAACGCCATGGCGTTCATCACGGTGGCAAGCATTCCCATGTAATCGGCAGTGGAACGGTCCATGCCGCGTTCCAACCCCTGCTTGCCGCGCCACAAGTTGCCCGCGCCGATGACGACTGCCACATCCACACCCATTTCATGCACTTCTTTGATGCGGCTGGCAATTGCTTCGGCTTCATCCACATTAATTCCGTAGCCGGATTCGCCGCCCAGCGCTTCGCCGCTTAATTTCAATAAAACGCGCTTGTATTTCAATTCAGACATTCATACCTCCGGTTGATTTTTGCATAAAAAAAGCCAACCCGAAGGCTGGCTTTTTAATAACTAGTCCTGCTTGGCGCTTTCGCCCAACTCCCAACGCTGGAAGCGGCGAATGATGACATTTTCGCCGATGGCGGCGATGTTTTGCAGCACAAGTTTTTCCACGGTGAGCGATTCATCGCGGATGTAGGGCTGGCGCATCAAGCAAACTTCGTCTTTATATTTTTCAAGGCGTCCCTCGACAATTTTTTCAAGCATGTTTTCGGGCTTGCCTTCTTCAATTGCGCGGGCGCGGGCAATGCCTGCCTCGTGCTCCAATTCGGAGGCGGGGATTTCTTCCGCGGTGATGTATTTGGGCGCGCTGGCGGCGATTTGCAAGGCAATCTCATGCGCCAATTTGCGGAACTGTTCCGAGCGGGCGACAAAGTCGGTTTCGCAGTTGATTTCAACCATCACGCCCACGCGTCCGCCGCCGTGGGAGTACAGCTCCACCACACCGTTGGAGGCTTCGCGGTCGGCGCGTTTGGCGGCGGTTGCCATGCCTTTTTCGCGCAGCCAATCCACGGCTTTGTTGAAATCGCCGTTGGCTTCTTGTAAAGCCTTGCGGCAGTCGAGCATGGGCGCGTTGGTGGCGGCGCGCAGCTCTTTAATCATCTGTGTTGTAATTTCCATGATTCACTTTCCTGACGTTTATTTATTCTTCGCCGGCGGCGGAAGATTCTTTGCTGCCGCCCAGCTTGGCAAGCGTGGATTCGCCCAGCAGCACATCGTCGTCAAATTCTTCCTGGTCAGCTTCCACAATAATCGGTTTGCGCGGACCGCGTTTGACGGGTTTGGCTTCGGGCTTCGCTTCAGTGGTTTGTTCGCTGTCATCTTCCTTGCGCATGGCTTTGCCTTCCAGCACGGCGTCGGCAATCTTGGCAACCAAAAGTTTGATGGCGCGGATGGCGTCGTCATTGGAGGGGATGACATAATCCACATTTTGCGGGTTGCAGTTGGTATCCACCAGCGCAATAATGGGGATTTTGAGCAGGTTGGCTTCTTTTACCGCCGCTTCTTCGCGCCCAACGTCAATGATGAAGAGCAGGTCGGGGCGGCGTTTCATGCTGCGCGCGCCGGAAAGGCGGGTTTGCAGGCGGGTAATTTCGCGCTCAATCAACAAACCTTCCTTTTTGGTTAGTTTGTTAATTTCGCCGCTGTCGCGCAATTGTTCAAGGCGTTCCAGTTCTTGAATGCGCTGATACATGGTGGACCAGTTGGTGAGCATACCGCCCATCCAGCGTTCGGTGACGTAAGGCATGCCGCAGCGTATGGCTTCTTCGGCAATGGTCTCCTGCGCCTGACGTTTGGTGCCAACGAACAAAATCGTTCCGCCGTTTGCCACCACATCGCGGATGACGTTGTATGCCTGATTCAGCAGTTTGACGGTTTGCTGCAGGTCAATGATATGAATCCCGTTACGTTCGGTGAAGATGTACGGTTTCATACGCGGGTCCCACTTGTTGGTGCGGTGACCGAAATGCACGCCGCTTTCAAGCAGGGCTTTCATAGAAATGACAGCCATTTTTAATACTCCTTCGGTTTTCAGCCCGTTCCTCTGCGCGTGAGTGCGCGAACGGAATGAGTTTAGCGGGATGGATAACCCGCTCAGGGACGCTTGTTGCCCGTCCCAGGCAAGATGTTGCCCGTTTTCAGAGCGGCGGGATTATATCACAAAAAAAAGCCCCGAAGGATATTCGGGGCAAAAAGTTTTTATATGGCAACCGCCTGATTCAAAATTGTGTGCCAGATGGCTTCGGCGCGCTTTTCGAGCTTTTCATCCTCTTCCACTTTTTTGATGCCATACATCACCGTCGTGTGGTCGCGCCCGCCGAGCAGTTCGCCAATTTGCGGCAGGGAAATCTCCGGGTATTTGCGCAAGAGATACATGGCAATCTGGCGCGGAATGGCAACTTTTGCCGAGCGGGTTTGACCGACCAATTCTTCCACGCTGATACCGGAATAGGACGCCACAACCTCAATAATTTTTTCAGGGGGAATATTTCGTTTTTGCGGCAGCAGGTCTGCCAGCGCAACTTCCATCAAACTGGGGGTAAGTGAAGAACCGCTTAAATCCGCAAACGCAATCAAACGATTCAACGCGCCTTCCAACTCGCGGATGTTGGATTGCACGCGGGTGGCGATACTTTCCAAAATTTCATCGGAAATTTGCCTGCCAGTGCGTTCGGCTTTGGAACGCAAAATGGCAAGGCGGGTTTCAAGGTCGGGCGCTTGAATATCGGCGGTTAAGCCCCATTCAAAACGCGAGCGCAAGCGCTCTTCCAACGTCACTAAAGATTTGGGCGGACGGTCGGATGAAACGATGATTTGCTTATCCTGCCCGTGCAATGTGTTGAAGGTGTGAAAGAATTCTTCCTGCGTGGATTCTTTTCCAGCGATGAATTGAATATCATCCACCAGCAGCACATCCGCCGAGCGGTATTTATCGCGGAATGCCTGCGTGGTGTGCGTGCGGATGGCGTTAATCATGTCGTTGGTAAATTCTTCGGAAGAAACGTACAGCACGTTCAAGCCGTTGGCATGACAAACATTGCCAATGGCGTGCAGCAGATGGGTTTTGCCGAGCCCCACCCCGCCGTACAAGAAAAGCGGGTTGTAAGCGCGCGCGGGTTTTTCCGCCACGGCTTGACAAGCCGCATGAGCGAGACGATTTCCCGACCCGACGACATAGGTATCAAACGTATAGCGCGGGTTCAAAACACCATGACGCGGTTTGGACGCAAGGGGAATTTCTTCTGCGGGGGCGGAGCTGGTCTCAGCCTCAACCGGCTGCGCTTCGTCTTCGGGCTGTGAGACAACAAAGTTCACGGAAACATTTGAATTGAGCGCGCCAATCAACAACCGGGTAACCGTTCCAGCAAGACGGCTTTCGAGCCAGTCGCGCGCGTATGCGTTGCGCACGCCAACGGTCATCACGCCGTTGTTGAAAGTGACAGGACGGGTATCTTTTACCCAGGTATCGTAAGATGCGCGAGGCATCTCCATTTGTAACTGTGTAAGGACAGATTGCCAAGCCTGTTCTGCGGTTACGTTCATAAAATGTATTCCTCAAAGAGAGATAATGACAGTATTGTAAATCAATCTGCCTGTGTATATGCGGTTTGGTAATGATATTGGTGTGTTCATGCAGGTTGGAAAATAAAGATTTGAGAGGCGGGGCTTCTCAACGGTTTCAATTCTAGCAGAAAGATACGCGGGATAAAAGGCGCAAACCCTACGAGAAGTTAAAAAGACTCGTTTTTTTAAGGTTGGGTTATCTTAAAAAATCATAACGCGTTAATTTGGAATCGCGCAATGAAGTAGAACAAGTGTTTGAGCCAGAAACGCCTGTTTGCGCTCCACCCCCCCCCAT
>DAOTZP010000217.1:0-5391 GCA_034434265.1 Anaerolineales bacterium
GAGACAAATGCCCGACGGCGAGTGGCAGTTTGAGGTGAGCGCGGATGCGTTTTTGTATCGCATGGTCAGACGCCTTGTTTTTGCGCAGGTTTCCACCGCGCAGGGCAAAACTTCCCTGACCCAAATGCAAAACGCGCTGCATAAGCAGGAAACATTCCCCGCCGGGCTTGCGCCCGCGCATGGGTTGACATTGGTACAAGTAACATATAGAAACGAAACGGAGTGACGAAAGTGCAACAGAAAACGTACTATCCGAAAGCGGCTGAAATTCAGCGCGACTGGGTTTTGATGGATGCCGAAGGGCAGAACCTTGGGCGCTTTGCCGCGCGTGTGGCGCACATTTTGCTGGGCAAACACAAACCCACCTTTACCCCCGGCGTGGAAATGGGCGACTTTGTGGTGGTCATTAATGCGCAACGCGTTACCGTAACCGGCACAAAAACCAGCAGCAAACTGACCAGCAAAATCTATTATTCCCATTCCGGCTACCCCGGCGGGTTGAAGAGCATTTCGCTGCGCGACCAGCTTGCCAAATATCCCGACCGCGCCCTGCGCGACGCTGTGTGGGGCATGTTGCCGCATAACCGCATGGGACGCGCCGTGCTAAAACGCTTGAAAATTTATGCGGGACCTGAACACCCGCATACCGTACAAGCCCCGAAAGCTTTGAAATAAGAGGTAAGAATATATGGCTCAATTTTACGAAGGCATTGGCAGACGCAAAGCCAGTACCGCCCGCGTGCGCGTGATGAGCGGCAGTGGAAAATTCATCGTGAATGAAAAAGAGGGCAGGGCGTTTTTCACCCGCATGGGCGATGTGGAAGACATCATGCGCCCGTTCAGCGCGGTGGGGCAGGAAGCCGCCAAATACGATGTGACCGTTTTGGTGCATGGCGGCGGCGTATCCGGGCAGGCTGAATCCGTCCGGCTGGGAATTGCCCGCGCTTTGCAACTCATCAACGCGGATTGGACCGCCGCGCTGCGCAAGAAGGGCTTGCTCACCCGCGATGCCCGCGTTAAAGAACGCAAGAAACCAGGTCTCAAGAAAGCCCGCAAAGCGCCGACCTACACCAAACGCTAAATCATTACTGTCAGGTGTCGCATACCGCGTGTCACTTGGCTTTTGGTTTGACTTAAACGTAATGCGTGACGTTTGTTTCGCATTACGTTTTGCTTTAAGGAAATTCCCAAATGGACTTTAACCTGATTGCTTTCGCCTTTGATGTGATGAACATCCCCGCGCCGGAAAAATTGACCCTTTTGCAGGCGCGGACTTTATCCGCCGCGCATATTTTTCCCGCTCCGCCGGATATTCCCGCCCTCCTCTGCGGATTGGACTCGCCCGAATTGGCGGCGCAAGTACAAAAAGTGTTGCTCACGGTTTATCCCAAAGAACATGACCTCACCCTGATTGAAGGTCAAAAGCCGCAAAGTGTAAAATTGGATGCTTTGTCGTCTTTATCCTTTACTCCTCATCCTTCATCCCTTTTGTATATTCCTCCGCTTGGCGAGGGCGCTTCATTTGAATCGTTTGCTGAAATCGTCGCCCACTTGCGCGCGCCCGATGGCTGCCCTTGGGATAGGGAGCAGACTCACCAAACGCTGCGAACCCACCTGTTGGAAGAAGCCTACGAGACGTTAACCGCAATGGACGAAAACAACGTTGAATCCATGCGCGAGGAGTTCGGCGATTTGTTGCTGCAAATTGTTCTCAATTCACAAATCGCATACGAGGACGGCGAGTTTACAGTCACGCAAGTCATCAAGCAAGTTTACGACAAAATCATCCGCAGACATCCGCATGTGTTTGGCAATGCGCAAGTGAAGGATGTGAACGGCGTTTTGAGCAACTGGGAGAAGTTAAAAGAAAAAGAAAGAAAAGGCAAAAAAGAAGACAAAGGCTTGCTCGATGGCGTTCCCGCCGCGCTGCCTGCTTTGACTCAGGCGCAGGAATATCAAGACCGCGCCGCCCGCGTGGGTTTTGACTGGGCGCAAATTGAAGATGTGCTGGATAAAATCCGCGAGGAAATTGAAGAAGTCAAGGCGGCCCAAAACCCCGAACAGATTGCCGCCGAACTGGGCGATTTGTTCTTTGTGCTGGTAAACCTTGCCCGCTGGAAAAAGGTGGATGCGGAATCCGTGCTGCGCGGCACGAACATCAAGTTCAAAAAGCGGTTTGGCTATGTGGAACAATCCGCCAAGAAGCAGGGGAGAAATCTTTCCGATATGACTTTGGAGGAAATGGACGCATTTTGGAATGAGGCAAAAAAACTGGGGATGTAGCCCCGGTTTTTTTTAAGCGCCCGGCGCGATTGCGATTATTTTTTGTTGAGCGATTCAATCGCCTTTTGCAATTCCTTGATTTGAATGGGCTTGCTGACATAATCGTTCATACCGGCGGCAAGGCACATCTCGCGGTCGCCTTGCATGGCGTTGGCGGTGACGCCGATGATGTATGGTTGTTTTTCCTTTGCAAACCCGGCGCGGATTTTGCGCGTGGCTTCCAGCCCGTCCATTTCGGGCATTTGCACATCCATCAAAATCAGGTCGTAATTGGTTTGCCGCGCTTTTTCAATTGCCTGCAAACCGCTTACGGCAAGTTCGGCTGTGTATCCCATTTTTTCCAACAATTTCAACGCCAGTTTTTGATTCACTGAATTATCCTCCGCGAGCAAAATTTTCAACGGAATGCGCTGCGCGAGCGTTGAATCAATCTGTTGGTCTGTGGTTGAAAGCGCGCGCGCGTGTTTCGCCGCATTTTGAGTCAACGCGCCAATCATCGCATTGTATAAACTCGATTGCTTGACCGGTTTGGTCAGAAACGCGGAAAAGAGGGAAGTATCCACCGCATCGCGCCAGCCCAGCGAAGTGAGCATGATGAGAGGCAGCGCATCGCCGCTGAATTCCAACTTGCGAATTTCCCGCGCGAGCGTCATGCCGTCCATCTCCGGCATGTGCATATCCAGCGCGGCAAGGTCAAACCGTTGACCGGAACGCAGCGCTTCCAGCGCTTCTTGCGGCGTTGCGCAGGAAACGGGAAGCATTTCCCAATTTTCCGCCTGCAAAGACAAAATGCGGCGGTTGGTTTCGTTATCATCCACAATTAACAGCCGTTTGCCTTTAAGGTGCGGCGCATGGTCGGGGATTTCCGCCTTCTGCATCGTTGTTGCGGGCGCTTCAATCATAAAGTGAAAGACCGAGCCTTTGCCCAATTCGCTTTCCACCCACATACCGCCGCCCATTAATTCGGCAAGGCGTTTGCTGATGGCAAGCCCAAGGCCTGTGCCGCCGTATTTGCGCGTGGTGGAAGCGTCCACCTGCGAGAAGGATTCAAACACCGCGCCGAGCCGGTCGGCGGGGATGCCGATGCCGGTATCGCGCACGCTGAAAACCAATGTGTCATGCCGCGAGTAGTGGTATCCAACTTCGATGACCACTTCGCCTTTTTCCGTGAATTTGACCGCGTTGCTTAACAAATTTACAAGAATTTGCCGCAGGCGCACTACATCGCCAAGAACGGTATGTGGCACGTCTTTGTGAATTAACAACCCAAGCTCCAAACCTTTTTCGCTGGCTTTCAAAGCCACCAAGTCGGCTGCGCTTTCCACACATTCCCGCAAATCAAAGGGGCGGCGCTCCATTTCCATTTTGCCCGCTTCAATTTTCGAGAAATCCAAAATATCATTGATAATCATTAAGAGCGCGTCGCTGCTATTGCGGATGGTTTCGGCAAATTCGCGCTGCTCGTGGGTGAGTTGCGTGTCGAGCAGCAGCCCGGTCATACCGATGATGCCGTTCATGGGGGTGCGAATTTCGTGGCTCATGCTGGCAAGGAAGGTGGATTTTGCGCGGTTGGCAGATTCAGCGGCGAGGCGGGCTTCTTCCGCTTCGCGGGTGCGTTGGTACACGCGCTCTTCCAGCGTTTCCGTCAGCGCGGTGACTTCGGCAATTTTTTCGTGCAGCGCCACGTTTGCCAGCTGCAAATCGGCGTTGGATTTTTGCAGCGCGTCGTACTGCTGTTCGGATGCGTCACGCTGCTCGGCGAGTAATTTTTCCTTTTGTTCAAGGTTGTATCCGCGCAGCGCCCAGCGGTTCACCATCCATCCCCCAAAAATGGAAAGGAGAACCGCAGCCGAAGGAAGAACCCATTCCCATGCGGGCAGCTCGTAAATGCGATACGCTCCCAGCAAAATCGCCGCGCCAATGCCCGCCCACAAACTGCGATACCGCGAAGGGCGCGGCGTTTGCCATGTAAATTCCCATTCGCAGTATTCATCGCCATGCAGGCAGCATTTTATTTCGCGTACTTGCGCGGGCGGCATCCCTGCCACCACCGACGGCACATAAGCCAGACCGCCTTGTAACAGCTGGCATGTTAAATTGATTGAGTGCTTGTGGGTTTCCGGCGCACTTCGTTTCAAAATACTTTCCGGGTGCCAGCGCACAACGGCGGAATAGGAACCGATGCTCACCACGCGCACATCCACTTCGCCAAATTTGGAAGCAAAACGCGGCGCCACGGAAAAAATCTGGCGGATGCTAAACGCGCTCAGCATGTAAGCCACGCTGCGCGTAATGGCATAGCCGAAATGAAAATGATAGTTCGGCAGTTTGGTCACATCCTGGCAGGTTTGGCGGATGATGGTGGCAAGGTCATACGAGAGATAGCCCAGCCCAAGCATGGTCGCTTCCGTCAGGTAGAAATTTTCGGGCAGAAATTCATTTACCCGCGCAATTAACTCCTTCATGGCGTTGCGCTGCGCTTGGGCAATATATTCTTCACGGTCAACCCCGTCCGGGACCGTTTCAGCCGCGCGCTTTGCCACCAGCATCTTAAAGAAATCAATATTAATGCGAACGAAAATTCCGTTCACGTCTTTAATTGGAGCGCCGTTTTCATCTGTTCCGTATGGATGCGGTAAAAGCATTTTGGGCAGCGGCGGCAGGTCGGGGTCTGGCGAAGCGGGCATGGCTGTAAAAAGAATTTCATCCTCTTTTTGCGGTTTGGATTTTCGACAGCCAAACAATCCGCGCTTTTCGGGGTTTTCCCAAGTGAACTGCCATTCACAGCACTCATCGCCGCGCGCCTGACATTTTGTTTCATAAATCTGCGCCGGGGGACGGTTGGAATGCACGCGCGGCATCTCGCTAAATACGCCCTGCAATACCCGGCATACGTCATGCACATATCGTTGGTGAAGCATTTCCGGAAGCCCCTGCAAATGATTCCCCACACGCCATTGCAAAACAACGCTGTTATCGGTCACGCTCACAACGGACAAATCGGTCTTGAAGAATATTCCCACCAGCCGCGGCATGATTTGATAGGTTTGTTTTAACGTCAGCGGACGAATTAACCACGGCGCAACATAGGCTGTTTTCTTTCCACGA
>DAOTZP010000218.1:0-7224 GCA_034434265.1 Anaerolineales bacterium
AATTGCGCTGATGAACCCAAACAAGAAAAGTTTGAAATTGGTTGTTGGGTATTCCAAAAAGAAAGGGGAAAAAAGCCCGATTGGGTTAAACATTCCCATTGAAGGGAATATTCCCACGCAAACGGTTATAAAGACCCTCAAACCATACACAATCGAAAACCCCGCCGAAGACCCCAACATTCCGGCAGAAGTGCGCGCTGAGTTTGCAAGACTCGGCGTTACCTATACCGCAATCTTCCCTATTATCGTCAGTGACGAAGTTGCAGGAACGCTGGGGTTGGATATGGAAGAAGCGGGCGGCAAACTAAGCCAAAACCAGATTGATTTGCTGGAAAAAGCGCTTGCGCCGGTTTCCACGGCAATTGTGCGCATCCGCGCGGAACAGGAATTGAGCCGCCGCGCAAATGAAATGGCAGCCCTTGCGCAAATCGGGCGCGACATCTCTTCGACATTAAAGACGGAAGATGTATTAAAGAAGGTGGCAAATTACACATTGGAATTGCTGCAATGCGCATCCACAGCGGTTTACATACCCGATGCGAATTTTAAGTTTTTGCAGCCGGTTGCCGCAGTAGGCGAAGAAGCGCGGGAAATTGCAAACGAGCCGCTGGAAATTGGCGCTGGAATCATCGGCAATATTGCCCTCAAAAAAACAGGCGAAATCAGGAATAATGTTTCCAACGACCCGGCTGCCATTCATATTCAAGGCACGGTATCCGTTGAACATGAGCATCTTATGGCTGTTCCCATCATCAGCCAGCAGCAAGTGCGCGGCGTGCTTGCGGTATGGCGCGTGGGGCTGGGCAAGGAATTTGTTGAAAGCGAATTCGCCTTTCTGACAAGTCTGGCGCAGCAGATTGCCGCCTCGCTCGAAAATGCGCGCCTGTTTCAGGAAGCGCAAAAGTTTAAACTCGGCATTGACCGCACGGATAATGCGGTGTTTATTACCAGCCCTGACGGTGTGATTCAATATGCCAACCCCGGCTTTGAAAAAGTGTACGGATATACCATTGAAGAAACCATTGGCGCAACGCCGCGCATCTTAAAATCCGGCGTCATTCCACAGGAAGAATACAAAAAATTCTGGGAAACCTTGCTCAGCGGCGGCACTGTTTCCGGCGAAATCCTGAACAAGACAAAAGACGGCAGAATCATTCCAATTGCCGGCACCAACAGCCCAATCCTTGATGAAAATGGAAATATTATCGGTTTTCTTGCCGTACATCAGGATATTACGGAACGCAAAAAAGCGGAAGAAGCCATCAACCGCCGCAATCAATATCTGGCTGTATCCGCCGAAATTGGCAGGCTGGTCACCTCCACGCTGGACTTGAACACCATCTTCGCGCGCACTGTCAACCTCATCAGTGAACGCTTTAACTTTTACCATGCGGGCATCTTTATTGTGGAAGAAACCGGCTTCAATGCGGCGCTGCGGGAAGCAACCGGGCAAGCCGGTGCGGAAATGAAACGAAATAAACATGCGCTGCCGGTCAATTCAAAATCGGTGGTTGGCAAGGTTACATCGGAAGGCAAACCGGTTGTGGTCAACGATGTGCAGGCGGACCCGCTGCACAAGCCAAATCCGCTGCTGCCGGAAACGCGGGCGGAAGCCGCCATTCCGCTGAAAATCGGCAACCGCGTGATTGGCGCGATTGACATTCAATCCAAAGAAGTTAATGCTTTTACCGAAGACGATATTGCAGTATTGCAAACACTAGCCGACCAAATTGCGGTTTCCATTGACAACGCGCGCTCGTTTGAACTCTCGCAGCAAGCCGTGATGGAAATGCGCGAGACCGACCGCGTAAAGAGCCAGTTCCTCGCCAATATGAGTCATGAACTGCGCACGCCGCTAAACTCCATCATTGGTTTTTCGCGCGTGATTCTCAAAGGCATTGACGGACCTGTGACCGAATTGCAAAAACAAGACTTAACCGCCATCTACAATTCCGGTCAGCATCTGCTTGGTTTGATTAACGACATCCTCGACTTTTCAAAGATTGAAGCGGGCAAGATGGAGCTCGCCTTTGACGAAGTGAACATGGCGGACATCACCAGCAGCGTGCTTTCCACCATGTCCGGGTTGGTTAAAGACAAGCCCGTGCAAATCAAAAGCATTATTGAGCCAAACCTCCCCACTGTCCGCGCCGATACAATCCGCATCCGTCAGGTGATGATTAACCTGCTCTCCAATGCCGCCAAATTCACCGATGAAGGCGTCATCACAGTGGAGGTAAAAACCCGCCACAATCAATCCAAGCGGCGGGAAATATGCGTGAGCGTAACCGATACCGGTCCCGGCATTGCCAAAGAAGACCAAGGCAAACTCTTTCAGGCTTTCTCGCAGGTGGATGACTCGCCCACCCGCAAAACCGGCGGCACAGGTCTTGGCTTGGCAATCTGTCAGGAGCTGGTGAAAATGCACGGCGGGAACATTTGGGTGGAAAGTGAAGTCGGCAAAGGAAGCACGTTTAGCTTCACCCTGCCGCTCTTCCACAAAGAAGATGAAGAAGCGGCGGTCAATACGCAAAAGGTCATCCTCGCCATTGACGATGACAAGCAAGTCGTCAGCCTTTATGAAAGATACCTTCAACCGCAAGGGTATCAGGTTGTTTCGCTTCACGAACCTGCGCGCGCGCTTGAACGCGCCAAACAACTTAAACCCTTTGCCATTACCCTGGATATTATGATGCCCGGCATGGACGGCTGGCAGGTGCTGGACATGCTAAAAAGCGACCCGGATACGCGCCATATCCCCGTGATTGTGTGCAGCATCGTTGAAGATTTGGAACAAGGTTTCAGCCTTGGCGCGGCAGATTATCTCGTCAAACCGATTTTGGAAGATGACCTGGTCAACGCCCTCGACAGGCTGAACGCGGACGGGTCCATCCGCGATGTGCTGGTGATTGATGACGACCCCAACGACTTGCGCTTAATTGGAAAAATGCTCAACGACGACGGGCGCTACAAAGCCATGCTTGCGGAAGGCGGCAAAGCAGGCTGGGACATGCTCACCAATGGCGCGCCGCCGCACGCGGTCGTTTTGGACCTCTTCATGCCCGAAATGAACGGGTTCACGATTCTTGAAAAATTGCGCTCGGATAAAAAATTGCGCGATATTCCTGTTGTGGTCATCAGCGGCATGGAACTCAGCTCCGAGCAAAAAAATCAACTTAATGAATTTGGTCAAAGACTGCTAACAAAAGGTTCGTTCAGCGAAAAAGAACTGCTCACCACCATACAACGCGCGCTCGAACGGGTACACAAGACTCATAATTCATAGGAGCGTATCTCGTGACATTTCTGATTAAATGCCTGGATTGCGGTCATCAAGCGCCGTATTATCCAACTTCCACAACCTGTCCCAAGTGCAACAGCCAGTGGCGCGAAGCGGAATATGATTACGACTCGCTGGCGCAAACCATGTTGGAAAAACTTCCATCGCGCCCGATGAATTTATGGCGCTACCGCGAACTGCTGCCCGTGCGCAACCCCAACATCAGCCTTTCGCTGGGCGAAGGCGGCACGCCGCTCATCCGCGCTGTAAATTTGGGAATGATGCTCGGCTGCCCCAATATTTACATCAAAGACGAGCGGCAGGGACCAACTTCCTCATTCAAAGACAGGCAGGCTTCCGTCACCATTGCTGCGCTAAAAGAAGCGGGAATTACAGAAATGGTGGCCGCCTCCACCGGTAATGTCGCCATATCCTACTCGGCTTACGCCTCGCGGGCGGGGGTGAAATTATGGGCGTTTGTCACCAGCCTTGTACCGGCGGTTAAAATGCGCGAGATTGCGCTATACGGCAGTCAGGTCATCAAAATCACCGGCTCGTATGACCAGTGCAAACAAGTGGCTTCGGAATTCGCCCGCCAGCGCAACTTATATCAGGATATGGGCGCGCGCACCATCACTTCCATTGAAGCGATGAAAACCATCGCGTATGAAATCGCCGAGCAAATCACAGCCATTCAAGGCAAGGGTGAAAGTACCCCGCTGCAAACGCCGACATGGTATGTGCAGGCAATCAGCGGCGGCATGGGACCGATTGGCGTGTATAAAGGCTTCCGCGAAATGAAAAAAATGGGATGGATAGACCGCATTCCCGCTTTTGCGCCCATTCAAGCCGAAGGATGCGCGCCAATGGTCGAAAGCTGGAAGAAAGGCTTGAAAAAAGCCGAGGTCGTTTCAACGCCCAAAACACGCATTGAAACGCTCGCCACAGGGGACCCCGGGCGGGCGTATGAATTTCTAAGCGAAATTGTTAACAGTACCAACGGAGTATTTGAAAGCGTGCCGGATGAAGACGCCTTCCGCGCCATGCATGTGCTTGCAAAAATGGAGGGGATTTCCGCCGAGCCTGCCGCCGGTGTGGCGTTTGCGGGGTTGTTCAAATTAATCCGCGCGGGAATTATCAAACCAAGCGATACGGTGGTGGTCAACTGCACAGGACACACCATGCCAGCCGACGCAAGCATCCTTGGAGAAAATTGGGCGCGCGATGTCAAATTCCCAAGCAAGGAAGAACGCGAGGAAGCCACCCCGCGCGAGGGGCTGCTTTCCGCGCTGACTCAAGTTGCGCCGGAAAAATTCCCCAAAATTGCCATTGTAGAAGACACAACCGAAGCGCGCAGATTGATACGCCGCATTTTACAATCGCAGGGAAATTTCACAATTGTTGAAGCGACAAACGGACGCGACGGGCTGGAGATTATTCAACGCGAACTGCCCGATTTGATTATCATTGACTTGATGATGCCTGAAATGGATGGTTTTTCAGTCATTCAAGCCTTGCGCGCAAAACCCGAAACAGCAACCATCCCTGTCATTGTCGCAACTGCAAAAGAACTGACACCCGATGAAAAGAGTCGTTTGGGCGGGCAAATTCAAGCCTTAATGCAAAAAGGCGATTTCCTCAATGATGAATTTTTGGAAGAAGTGAAATCGCTTATAAAGTAAACAAGAACATCAAATAAAGGCTGGTTAAATTGCAAAAAAAGCAAACCGTTGGGGTTTTAGCCGCGTTCAGCTCCGCATTCTTTTTGGGACTTGCGCCTGTGTTCGGCAAGCTCGCCATTACCGAAGGATTCACCCCCTTTACGGTGGTTGCTTTGCGCACCAGTTTTGCCGCAGTGACATTGTTGATTGTCATCCTTCTTTTTTACCGCCAGTTTCTTTACATTTTTCCCGTCGGTTTGGCGGGCTGCGCGCTGGCAGGCGCCATTAACGGACTGGGTTCGCTTTTATATTACATGGCATTGGAGAGACTAAACGCCAGTGTCGGGCAGTTGCTTTACTCGCTTTATCCCCTCTTTGTTGCCATTTGGCTTGTGCTGGACCACCAAACCCCAAGCCGCTTAACCTTTTTGCGAATTGGGCTTGCCACCATTGCCGTGCTGCTGCTCACCAGCATTCCCGAACGCTCCGCCGACCCAGTGGGCGTTTTGATGATGCTGGGCGCATCCACCTTGTATGCCATGCACCTGCCCATCAATCAGCGCGTATTGTTTGAAGTGCCGGCGCCAACGGTTGCGCTTTACACGCTGCTTTCAATGAGCATGGTGGTTGTTCCGGCGTATTTTTTATTTGACCGCGCCATGCCCGCAAAAGATATAAGCTGGCTGCCCATCGTCGGTTTGACCTTTGTCACCGTGTTTTCAAGACTCGCGCTTTTTCTTGGGGTGAAAAAAATTGGCGGAATGCAAACCGCGCTGCTCGGGCTGGCAGAGCTGCTTATTGCCGTGCTGTTTAGCAGCCTGCTTCTAAATGAAACACTCAGCGTCCTGCAATGGGTTGGCGCAATTGGGCTGGGAATCAGCCTTGCATTGGTGACGCTGGAACCCCCTGCGTTGCCCACGCACGGCAAAACAGGCTGGCTTTCATGGATACGCGCCCCCAGCTTGCCCAAAGATATATTTGGTCCTTACGAGTAGCAAAAAACATAATTTACCCCAAGTTGCCGCCCGTGCTTAATTAACACAGTGCAGGAAAAATTCATTAAGAACTCTGCAAGATTGGCGGCTCTGCGGTTCAAAATAAACTCACCCGCGAAAATTTATTTCGGGGTGAGGTATCTTTTCAAATCATCAAAGCGCAATATCTGGGGAATTATTTTTCCGCCTCGTATAAATATCCCGTGCCGCGCACGCTGACGACACGCTCGGAAAGAGAGGGGAAACGGTCCAATTTATGGCGCAGGCGGCTGACCAAGGGGCGCAAAATTTCAGGGGCTTCGCGCTGGTTGGTTTCGTATCCCTGCACAAGCAGAACCAGCTCGCGATGCGTAAAAACTTTGCCTTCATTTTCCATCAAAATTCGCAGCAGCCTGCCTTCGGCGGGCGTCAGGTGTTCAATTTTAGTTTTATGCTTAATCTGCCGGCGCGATAAATCCACATGAGTTCCATCTTTGAGGGTGAACTCCACAGGCATTTCATCAATAACATCAACTGAGTCCGAAGTGGTAATGCGCGATTTTCCAGAACGGCGCGCCAAACCTTTTTTCACGCTGGCGACAATCTGCGCGGGCGTAGCCGGTTTGGATAAGTAATCGTGAATTCTTAATCGTAACGCCTGCACGGCGGTTTCCACCGAACTATATGCGGTGAGCAAAATCACCTCCGTTTCAGGCGAAATCTGATTGACAACCTGAATGACTTCCAAGCCGTCCATGCCGGGCATCCGCAAATCCACAATCATCAAATCAATGGGGTACATGCGGACATGCTCCACCGCCGCCTGTCCATTGGGAGCGGTTGCAACGTTGTAGCCTTCCAATTTCAAAATATCGGAAAGCGATTGGCGGGCGACGGGTTCATCGTCCACGATGAGAAGATTGGGTTTCATCATTGTTTACCTCCAAATGGCAAAAAGATTCTAAAACACGCGCCGGGCGCGCGGTCCAACAATTCCAATGAGCCGCCGTGCGCGGTGATGATGTTATAGCTCACGGTCAAGCCCAGTCCCGTACCGCCTTCCTTGGTGCTGAAAAACGGTTCAAAAATGTTTGATTGCGCTTCCGCCGGAACTCCCTCCCCGCTGTCATGGAAGATGATTTCCACGCCTTCCGGCAGTTCGCTTGCGGTGATTTTCAACTTGCCGCCGTTGGGCATGGCGTCGGCGGCGTTCAAAATCAGGTTAATAAAAACCTGTTGAATTTGGCTGCCAACCGCTTTTACGCGGGTCTTTCCATAAAAGTCCGCCAAGACCGTCACGTTATTTTCA
>DAOTZP010000219.1:0-8242 GCA_034434265.1 Anaerolineales bacterium
GCGGGGATTTATCCCCCGCCGCCCCCCCCGAAACCCGCCGTTACTCATCGCTTTCGTCTCCGTTGTCCATCGGGCGAACCATCTTTTCGATGAACTCGATTTCTTCTTGAGTCAAGCCGTATTTCTTGTAGAGTTTTTCGTCTGTCCACTGCTCGGTGAAGTCTTGTGCAGGAACAAAAGAATAAACCACTTTCGCAGCATGTTGCGTATTTTTAATTAACAATACTAAGAAGCGGAAAAATCTGGTGCGTATATAACTCATCACATTAAGACATTCACGCTTGGACGAAAAGGGTCCGACAACAAGGTAAGTTTCCGAACAGCATGTTTTTGGTTCACCCAAGAATGGTTTACCTGTTACCCAATATGATTTGGCTATTCTCTCTCCGTAAGCCGCTGAAATATAAACCTTATACTTGTTTATCCATTCAGCATTTTGGGTAACTTCGTCTTTTGAAATGTAGGTAACGCCTGTGCTCCCATATAACTTAATAGAATCCGAAAACGGTTTACTTTTCCCCTTCGCATACGTCCGTAAACCAAAAGGCTTTTGAGTGCTTACAAATTCGCTAAAACTTTTCTCTTTCTGTACAAACACTTTTCGCAAAATCGGTATTGCTTCGTTATATCTAATAAAAGTGTCTGTGCCATCTTCAAGCAATGGACGTATCAAAGTAGAAGATTTACCTTCAACAATATTGGTAATTTTGCAATCGCCCTTATTGTCCCTGTCCCACAAAAAGTAACACACACCGCCACTAAGGTCTATTCCAGGAAAACATTCGGTTGCGTCAGGATAATCCACCAGCACTCGCAAACTATTGTCATTCAACATGCTTTCTCGGAACTTATCCAAGCCACGTCCGCCCGCAAACCAGCGAGAAGGGATAATCATAGATAGAAAGCGCGGCTTCAACTTAATTGCTTGCTGAACAAACCTTTGGTAAATAGGAATTGCGCTTGCTCCATACCCACTATCGCTCAACTGATACGGCGGGTTGCCGATAATGACATCGAATTTCATGTTGAAAATCTCCTCCGGGTTCGGGGTGTGAATGAACAGGTAGGCGTGGCTTTCCAGCGAGGGGTCGCGGTCGTATTCGTGCAAACTTGCGCCGCAAAACTTACAGCGCTCGCCTTCCCATTCGTGAATCACCCGCTTGAACACAATGTTGCCGTCGGGCGTGTCGAAGCCTTCACAAACCGAGTATTTGCCGTTTGCCTTCTTGGAGCAGTACACGCTGCGGCGCGAGAGCAGGGCGGTGATTTCGGTGATGGCAATGCCGAAGATTTGCCTGGTGAAAATGTGGTTGATGCGCTGCTGGCGGTCGGGGATGGCTTCTTCCAGCCCAACCATCAGCCGTTTGGCGATTTCGCGCAGGAAGACACCCGTTTTCGTGGCAGGGTCGAGAAAGGTGGCGTTGGGGTCGCGCCAGATTTCGGGCGGGAGCAGGTCCAGCATTTGGTTGGCGATGTTCGGCGGCGTAAAGACTTCGTCGCTGGACAGGTTGGCGAGGCAGGAAAGCACGTCAGGGTTGTAGTTTGGGAGCATGGGCTAATTCCCCAATAGGAAAGTTCTGGTCAGAAATTCGGCGGGAATGTTCGCTTCTTGCGGCAGGTAAATGGACGCCTGCACGTTCATTTTAGAAAGATAGCGGCAGATGAGCGGACCCATATCCTTCCAATCCAATCCGCCCAGTCCGCAGCCGAGGGCGGGCATGGCAATGGATTGAATGCCCTCGTTGCGGTAATTTTTCAATAGCCATTCCAGCCCCGCTTCAATTCCTTTTGGGTCGGAGCCTTCCTTCCAGTGGTTTTTGGTGGGGAACAAGAGAAACCATTTGTTGGCGTTCAAATTGGGCAGCGAAAACGGCTCGTCCGCCAAATCTTCATCGAGAGAACCTTCGCGCTTATAGAGATAGGGTTTGCCCATCGCCAGCGTTTTGTCCCTGCACACATCCTGATACACCACATACATATCGGGGAATTGATACTTTGCCCGCGAAGCCAGCCCCTTGCCCATTACGCCAACGGTGTTCACGCTCACGGTCAAGGTCTGCATTTGCGAGAAGAACATATCCCCATCCACCCACGAAAGTTTGTCGGTAATCGCGCCGTGTCTGCGCGGCTGGAAGAACATGTGCGGCTCGACCACCACCTCGACGGGAAACGCAAGTCCGCTTAACGCGGGGCGAATCCGCTCTGCTGCCGATGGGCTGGCAACATACACCGAATGAACATCCGTCGGAGAGATTCCGTTTGGAACAAGACACTCCGCCATGATTTTGCGTTTTGTGCCGTCTTCGGTCTTCCACCAATCGCTGTTGATAATTTGCCAGTATTCGCCGCTGATATTTTTCAAGCCTGTTTTAACGTCCACCAAGGACGATAGCGAATGCGCCGCATTGCCCAGCGAAATCAACGCGCCTTTTGCGTCCAGAACTTGCGGCTTGATTCCCAAAATAACCACGTCGTTTTTATGGGTTTCGCTTAACACTTTATACAGCATTGGATTGCGCGGCTGGAAATACAAATTGGCGTATTCCCACAGGCTTTTCCCATCGGGAGTCAGCCGCTGCTGGCGGTGAGCGACAATCTCCGCGTTGTAAATGGGAGCAAACGGAATCTGCCGCTCCTCCACCTGCCGATGCGACAAAATGCCATACCGAAGGATGGAAGGCAGATTGTTGATATGCGTGATGTAGTAGAGACTCTTGACGCTGTGCTTTGCCATGCTCACTCCTTCGGTTCATCGCCGAGTTTCAAGAAATGCAGCGGCGGATATTCCCTGACAGGCGCAGGGATAAACGCCTGCTCTCCCAAATCTGAAAATAGAGGCAATTCAGACATACTGGATTGCTCTATCAATTCTTTGAAGGCAAAATCCCTTCGTTTAATCAGACTGCCATTCATGGGAGACCATTCGGAGAAGATGATTGGCTGTGGATTTTCGCCTACGGTTTTTAGATTCAGCGCGTCGCCCCAGATGATGTTCTTACTCAGAATAAAGCGCAGAACTTTTCGCACGCCGTCTTTGGCTTTTTTCTTGAACAAAGCGGTATAGCGTTCGTCCGCGATTTCAAACAACCGCTGGCGGCAGGCGATGACGTTATCTTCCAGAATGTCAATGCCATAGATGGATGAAACCGCCAAAACGAGATTGCGTTCAAACTCCAACTGACTGCGACGATATTTCTTTTCCACGGCGTTCAACTTGCGGCGCAAAATTTCTGTCAGAAAGTTGCCCGTCCCGCAGGCGGGTTCGAGGAAGCGCGAATCAATCCGCTCGGTCTCCTGTTTCACCAGGTCGAGCATGGCGTTCACGATTTCAGGGCTGGTGAACACCTCGCCATAGTCGGCAACGCGCTGTTTGGAGATGACTTGTTTTTGCATGAGTGAGGGAATTATACCCTCGGCAAAACTTGCCGCACCAAGCGCGGATTTCTTGCCTCGCCGCCGGGTCTCGACAAGCTCGACTCTCAGCGGCTCGTCGAAATGACAAGGAGGGCGCTCACGCCTTCACCGGATTGCTTAACTTGCCCAGCCCTTCAATTTCCACATCCACCACGTCGCCGTTTTTCAACTCGCCGACTCCGGCGGGCGTGCCGGTGAAGATGATGTCGCCGGGCTCAAGCGTCATCACGGATGAGATGTACGCAATCAATGAACTGACATTGAAGACCATGTCGCGGGTGGAAGCCATCTGCCGCATTTGACCGTTCACGCGGCAGGTGACCACCGCGTCGGAAGGGTCGAACTCGGTATCAATCCACGGACCAAAAGGACAAAATGTGTCAAAGCCTTTGGCGCGGGTCCATTGGTCGTCCGTTTTTTGCAGGTCGCGGGCGGTGACATCGTTGCCAATGGTGAACCCGAAGATATATTCTTTGGCGTCATCCACGGCGATGCTTTTGCCGCGTTTGCCAATCACCGCCACCAGTTCGGCTTCATGCTCCACTTGCTTGGATTGCATCGGCAGGAGGATTGGCTCACCGGCGGCAATGATGGAAGAAGGCGGCTTCAAAAAAATGAGCGGAGTCTTTGGCGCTTCGTTGCCAAGCTCTTTGGCATGGTCCACATAGTTCCGCCCCACACAAATGATTTTGCTCGGCGCGCACGGCGCAAGCAGTTTGACTTCCTTAATGGGGGTTTTGGTTTCACGGCGGCGGTATTCGCCAAAAATATCGCCTTGAATTTCGCCAACCTTGTCGTTTAACACCCAGCCGTATTTTGGCTCTTCTTCGTTGATTTTATAACGCACAATCTTCATTGTAACTCCATATACAGAGAAGGATGCGCGTATTATACTCATCACGGGCGGGATATAAATCTTAAAATCAAACCTCCGGGCGTAATGTCTCCCGGAGGTTTGAAAGCGGACCTTAGTTTTTCGGCGGAGGCGGCGGCAGTTGCGGAATAATCCAGTTGATGAGCGCCTGCGGCGAGCGCGTTTGAATGTAAATCTTGCCGGGACCAGTCAGCTCCACCACCAGACCTTCGCCGCTAAACAGCGTGGATTTGATTCCGCCCACCGGCTTGGGCGTGACGCCCATTGTGCCGTCAAAGGCGACAAGGTGCGAAGAATCGACAATATATTTTTCGCCCGCGCCCAGTGTCTTTTCGTAAATTGCGCCATAGGAGGAGACCAACAGCGTGCCGCTGCCGGTTGCTTCGAGCATGGAAATTCCCTCGGCGGACATAAACGCCTTTACGCTGACCTTGGCGGTCAATTCAATGCCGGATTCCGAAGCCATGTACGAGCCGCTTTGAATCATCAACTTTTGACCGTTTATTTCAATCACGGCAATATCGCCGGGCAGTTCGGGAGCGAGCGTCACCTCGCCGCCTTCGCCGGACGCCACAAAAAAATTCTGAAAGAAAGATTCGCCTCCCAGCATGGCGCGTCCCAGCGATTTGAGAATGCCGCCTTCGGCTTTGGTCTCGATGGAAACGCTGCCCGACATGCTGACCATCGCGCCTGCTTCCGCGCGGATTCTTTCATTTGGGGCAAGTTTGGCAATTGCCAGCGAATACGACGGACGGTGAATGACTTCAATATCCATAGCTCTCTCCTGTTTGGTTATTCGGGTTTGTCAGAATCCTGACACGGGGAAATTATAGCGCAACACCTACTCAAATATTTTAATTTCGCTTGCGTCCACTTCGCGCAGCAACTCGCTGACGGTTTTCTGCAAGATGGGGTGAACAAAATCGGGGGCAATATCCGCCAGCGGAACAAGTACAAAGGCGCGTTCATGCAGGCGCGGATGCGGAATGGTGAGCGGCGGCGAATCAATCACCATGTGGTCAAAAAATAGAATGTCAATATCAATCGCGCGCGGACCGTTTTCAAAGGAAGGCTCGCGTCCCAGCGCGCGTTCCAGCCGTTTCAGGTGGCGCAGCAAAGCGGGCGCTTCCATGTATGTTTCCGCTTTCACTACTTGATTCAAAAATTTTTCCTGCTGTTCGTAGCCCCACGGCGGCGTTTCATATACGCGCGATTTTGCCTTCAAATTCATTTGCGGCGCAAGGTTGGCTGCCGCCATTTTTATGTTGGTCAGGCGGTCGCCCATGTTGCTGCCCAGCGCAAGATAAACCATGTGCTCCATAATGGGCTCCTTTCAAACATGCGGATTGTGACCATCATAATGCCAAACCACATCCGCCATCAGCCAGCTTTCAATATTGGAATCGCGCAGCGATTCTTCGGGGAGCAAAATAATTAAATCCAGAATTGCTTTGCGCGATGCTTCGTATTTATCCAAAATCTTTTCGCGTGAAATGTTTGCGTATTGTTTTGCCAGTTCAATATTAAATTCATCGGTGTTTGGGTCCTGCCATGTAAAGCCCGGCTCAAACGCAATGCCGCGCGTAATCCGCGCGCCTTCATCCCACCAGCCGATGATGTGACCCAGCAGTTCGCTGTAACTTTTTACGCCCTGTTTTTCAAAAAACGCCTTGTGGTCTTGTATCTTTTCCACATCCTGCGGGTAGGTCATCCAGTCGTTTTCCAAAATATCGGTCAAAATAAAACGGCTCAACGCAACCAGATGCTCGCGCGCGTGATGGATGAAAATTCCATTCACCCAGCCGCGCAGTTTTTTATTTTCCCATGCTTCATCGGGAATCCGTTTTACATCCGCAAGGCATTGCAGGCGCGTTTTTTCAAAATGATTCAAAAACTCCGCTTCGTTCCAATCTTTATACTTTGCCACCGCCTCCGCGTTGAACGAGTCAAAATCATATTTTTTGCGCGGGTACTCGCGGTTTTCCGCAATCGCCAGAATGATGGGCATGCCCTCCTCCCACCAGGCAAGCACATGCGCCAGCATATCGCGGAACTGTTCGTACCCTTGTTCTTTGACTCGTTTTTTGCCTTCTTCCACAGGCAGGCGGTTGAAGCGCTCCACATACGTTCCCCATTCCGTTTCCAAAAAATCCAGCGCGCGTTGTTTGAAGTTCATAAAAAATCTCCTATTCGATTAATGACTCATGTTACCCACTGTCATTTCGAAGGAGCGACAGCGGCTGAGAAATCTTGCTCTTCTATCTTACGAGTATAAGATTTCTCCTCGCTTGCTCTCTCACATTCGTTCGAAACAAGGCTTGTCGAAATGACAAAACTATGTAACATCAGTTAATGATACAACATCGGGGTAATTTAAAATTTAACGCAAGTTGCCGCCTTCAAAAGGGAAGAAGGATTTTGCCTGTTTTGAACCGCCGAGTCGCAGAGGGCGCAGAGTTTTTAATGAATTTCTCCGTATCCTCCGCGCCTCTGCGGTAAAAAATGTTGCCTGTTTTGAACCGCCGAGACGCAGAGGGCGCAGAGTTTTTAATGAATTTCTACGTGTCCTCCGCGCCTCTGCGGTAAAAAATTAAGCAAGGGTAGCAACTTGGGTAATTTATATTCCCTCTCCTTTTGGGAAAGGGTAAGGGTGAGGGTCATTGTATCCGATTCAAATGCAGCAAGGCTTGAAAGAACACCGCCACATCCAGCGCGTGCAGGAACTTCCCTTCTTTGCACAGCGCAATCAACTCGTCCAGCGAAACCAGCTCCACTTCAATATCTTCGCCGTCATCAAGATTTTGACTTTCCACTTTTTCCGCGTTGAAGGCGAGATAGCAAAACAGCCGATTGGTTTGCATTGCCGGGTTGGGATATAACCTGCCCACTTCGACAATATCGGCGGCTTTATAACCGGTCTCTTCCAGCAGTTCGCGTTGAATGCCAAGCAGCGGGTCTTCGCCGTCTTCCACAATGCCGCCGGGGAATTCCAAAAAATCCATTTGCGCGCCGTGCCGGTATTGCCGCACCAGCACAACCTTTTGGTCTTTGGTGAGCGCGACAATGTTCGCCCACGAGCGAAATTCCATCACTGTGGCGTCGAGCAGTTTTCCTTTGGGGAGTTCACACCTGTCAATGCGAATGCGTTCTTGAAGATACTTTGATTCCAAAACCTTCCACGGCTTCATGCGTCTTCCGCCTCGCGCGCCGTTTTGTTAATTTCATCCAAACTTGCGCCCTTTGCTTTTTGCAGCCGTTCAAACCGCTTGCTGAATTGACTCATCGCAAAGTTGATGAAGTCATCTTCCACCAGCCCAAAGGGAACGACCTCATAGCGGGCAAACGCATCGCCAATTACGCCAATGGCAAGCGGCAGCAGGGTGTTCATGCGCGTTTCCAGCTCATCCCACCCGGAGGGATGCTCCGCCACAAGGCGCGAGAGTAAATACACCCCGTAGGCAATATGCCGCGATTCATCCTGCTTCAACAGCGCAATGCCTTTGCGAAGTCCGGGCATCAGGTTGTTTCTTTCCAGCATGGTGAAAAATGCGTGGTAGCCCGTTTCCGCCAGCACGCCTTCGACCACCATGTTATACGTCACCGAAGCGCGGATTTGCGCGGCGGGGCTGGAATCAGATTTCAAGCCAAGCAGCGCGGCGGGAAGTTCTTCGTAAAAAATTTGCTTGTAATTGTTGGTGTGATAGTGCGAAAGGTCAACCGGCGCGCCGCACACTTCGTCCAGAAATCTTCGGAAAAAATCGGTGTGCTTTGCTTCTTCAAACAAAAACGTGGTGAGGTACATTTCTTCTTCAATGCGCCCCTCGCGCGCAACCACTTCAATCAGCGGAAGCAAATCCAGCGTCACTGCTTCTTCGCCCGCCACAAACAGCGCGAGCAGCAGCCAGATTAGGTCTTTTTCTTCATCGTTGAACGTTGCCCAATCCGCTTTGTCTT
>DAOTZP010000220.1:0-5421 GCA_034434265.1 Anaerolineales bacterium
TTGAAATTCGCGGCGAAGTGAAAGGCGTAACGGTGGTGGATGATTACGCTCATCATCCCACTGAAATTCGCGCCACGCTTGCGGGCGCGAAGGCGCGGTATCCCGGCCGCCGCATTTGGGCGGTTTGGCAGCCGCACACTTACTCGCGCACGCGGACCTTGTTCCTTGAATTTTCCCGCGCCTTTGCCGATGCCGACGAAGTGCTGGTGACTGAAATTTACCCCTCGCGCGAAGCAAAGCAGGATTTTTCTTCGGCGGAAGTGGTCAGCGCCATGCCGCATCCTTCGGCGCGTTACACCGGCTCGCTGCAAGAGACAACCGATTATTTGTTAAAGAACCTTCGCGCCGGAGATGTGCTGCTGGTCTTATCGGCTGGCGATGCCGACCAAATCAGCGCCGAGGTTTTAAAGCGCTTATGATGATGATTTCGCCCGCCCGCCCTGTGGATGCGCTTCGCCTGCAATTTGGCGACTCTGTGCAAGAGCATGTTTCCCTTGCGCCTTACACCTCCGCGCGCATTGGCGGACCCGCCGATATGCTGCTCACCGTTCATTCAGCGGATGAACTTGAAAACGCGATGAAGTTTGTTTGGGAACAAAACATTCCCTATGTCATCCTTGGCGGCGGCTCGAATGTTTTGGTCAGCGACAAAGGCGCGCGCGGATTGGTGATTCTCAACCGCGCAAAAGAGGTCCGCTTTGAAGAGGGCGAACATCCAACCGTGTGGTGTGAATCGGGCGTGGTGTTTAGCAACCTTGCCAACCGCTGCGCTTCCAAAGGCTTATCCGGTTTGGAATGGGCAGCCACCGTTCCCGGCACGGTGGGCGGCGCAGTGTATGGAAACGCGGGCGCGTTTGGCGGCGATATGTCGCAAAATTTAATTTGGGCTGAAGTCCTCACCCAAGCCGGGCGCAAAAAAATGTCTGTTGATGAAATGCAATACGCATATCGTTCCAGCATTTTCAAACATGGCAATGAAACTGCAATCATTCTTTCCGCGCTGTTGAGGTTAAAAAATTCAACCCGCGCCGAAGTCTCGGCTACAATCGAATCGTTCAGCGCAAAGCGCAAAGCCACGCAGCCGCCCGGCGCAAGCATGGGTTCAATGTTCAAAAATCCCGCGGGCGACTATGCCGGACGTTTGATTGAAGCCGCAGGTCTAAAAGGAACGCGAATCGGCGGCGCTGAAATCAGCACGGTTCACGCAAACTTCTTTATCAATCACGGCGAAACAAAAGCCGCCGATGTCCGCGCGTTAATTGAGCTAGCCCGCAAGACTGTGAAGGAAAAATTTGGCGTTGAATTGGAATTGGAAGTTGAATTGATTGGAGATTGGTGATTAGAGATTGGAGATTGGTCAATTACCAATTACTGACTCACTGATTACTGAACTTATGTCTTCTTTATCCACTCCCCGCAAACTGCGCGTCGCCGTCATCTTTGGCGGACGCTCCGGCGAACATGAGGTCTCGCTCATGTCCGCGCGCTCGGTGCTTGCGGCGCTTGACCCCGAACGATACGAAGTGACACAGGTTGGCATCACGCTGGATGGCGAATGGTACAACGGCGAAAACACGCTCGAAGCGTTTGTGAATAATGACATCGAAAACTTAAACCGCGTCATCTTCCCGCATGAGCCTTCCCACTCCGCGCTGTATGTGCTGCGCGATTCGGGCGGCGGCGAAGCGCTTGAAAAACTCGCGGATGTGGATGTCTTCTTCCCCGTGCTGCACGGACCGTTCGGCGAAGACGGCACGATTCAAGGTCTGTTTGAACTCGCCGATGTCGCCTATGTTGGCGCGGGCGTGGCGGGTTCGTCGGTGGGCATGGATAAAGGCATCTTCAAAGATGTGATGCGCGCCAACGGAATCCCGATTGTTGATTCGCTTTTGGTTTTGCGGACGGACATCGAGAAAGACATCAACGCGGTGATGACTCAGGTCGAAGCGATGGGCGCATACCCATTTTTTACCAAACCCGCCAATCTCGGCTCTTCGGTTGGAATCAGCAAATGCAAATCGCGCGCCGATTTATACGAAGGCTTGATGGAAGCCGCCCGATATGACCGCCGCGTGATTGTGGAAAAAGGAATCGCCAACGTCCGCGAGATTGAAGTCAGCGTGCTGGGCAACGAAGACCCGCAAACCTCCGTGTGCGGGGAAATTTTGCCAAGCCGCGAGTTTTACTCCTACGAATCAAAATACACCGACGGCACATCCGGTTTGGTCATCCCCGCGCAACTGCCCGCAGGCATGAGCGAACAAATCCGCGAGTATGCCATCCGCGCCTACAAAGCCATTGACTGCGCGGGCATGGCGCGCGCCGATTTCTTTGTGGATGTGGAACAAAACAAAGTGTACCTGAACGAACTCAACACGCTGCCGGGCTTTACTTCAATCAGCATGTATCCCAAACTTTGGCAAGCCAGCGGCATGACCTACCCGCAGCTGGTGGATACCCTGATTGAACTCGCGCTTCAACGCAAAGCCCAGCGCGACCATACCGAACGGCGGAGGAACGCATGAACGGCAAACGCAGCCTCTCCCGCGCCGAATCCGCCCGCTTGCGCCGCGCTCAACGCGCCGCGCAGGAATTACAGCAAACCACCCAGCGCGCCTTAAAGCCGATGGTCAAACCAATCACCAAGCGCGTGACCTCCATGCCCAAACCGACGTTTCAACAAATTCAAAGGAAACGCCGCTTTCAGGTTGCGCTTGGCATTCCCGATATTAGTATGCGCCGCCCAAGTTTTGGCATGTCGCCGCAGTATCGCGGATGGCGTTTCTTTTCCTTGTTCATCGCCTTGGTGTTGGGATTGATGGTGTACCTTGCGCTTGCGCTGCCTTACTTCAACATCCCCAGCGTCACCGTGCTGGGCAATGAGCGCCTGACCCGCGAGGAAATTTCCAACGCCGCAGCCGTCATGGGGCAGTCCATCTTCACCATTCAACCGCAGGATGTGGAATTGCGCCTGAGGATGAATTACCCCGAACTGCTTTCGGTCAAAGTGGAGGTGTATCTTCCCAACCATGTATATGTGACGATTGAAGAACGCCAGCCGGTCATCCTCTGGCAGCAGGATGGCGCATATACATGGATTGATGAAAACGGCGTGGCGTTTCGCCCCACCGGAACAGTGGAAGGTCTGGTCTCTGTGAACGGGCTTTCCACACCCCCGCCCGGCAGCGTGGACGAAGCCAACCCGCTCGTGCCGCCGCCCTATATGCAAAAAGAACTCGCTCAGGCAATTTTGTTGCTCGCGCCGCACGTCCCGCCGGATGCGACAATGCTCTACGACGGAACATACGGACTCGGCTGGGTGGACGCGCGCGGCTGGAAAGCCTTTTTCGGCTCCACAGCGTTTGATATGCCCTTGAAAGTGCGCGTGTATGAATCGCTTGTCCAATCGCTTCAAGCGCGCAATATTTACCCCGCATTGATTAGCGTGGTGTACCCCGAAGCGCCGTATTACCGCCTTTCTGTTCGCCCCGGCGCGGAAGAATAACGGAATGATTTTATGGAAGAGATTGTTGTCGGCATTGACGTAGGCACAACCAAAGTCTGCACCCTTGTCGGGCGCGTGGAAGATTCCAAAACCATGCGCGTACTTGGCGTGGGCATTGAACCTTCGGACGGAATCCGCAAAGGAATTGTTGTGGATTTGGCAGCCGCGTCTCAAGCCATCAAACGTTCGGTGGAAAAAGCGGAGCGCACCTCCGGGCTGGAAATTACCACCGCGCTGGTCAGTCTGGCGGGCGCGCATGTATCCTCCATCAACAGCCGCGGCTCAACGGGCATCCCCGGCGGCGTAATTGACGCATCCGACATTCATCGCGCGTTGGAACAGGCGCAGGCGGTTGCCATTCCGCATGACCGCGAGATTGTTCACATCATCCAGCGCGGAATCACCGTGGACGGGCAGGATGGCATTCGCACACCGATTGGGATGCGCGGCTACAAACTGGAAGTGGAAACGCACATCATTACCGCCTCCGCCGCAACAATGGATAACCTGCGCCAGTGCGTGGGCGCGGCGGGCGTGGAAATTCAGCAATTTGTGCTAAACCCGCTCGCCTCCGCCGAAGTGACGCTCACCGAGCAGGAACGTCAGATGGGCGTGGCGGTTTGCGATATTGGCGGCGGCACAACCGACCTGGCAATTTATGTGGATGGCGATGTCTGGCACACGATGGTGCTTGCCGTTGGCGGAAACCATCTCACGCAGGATATTTCACACGGCTTGCGGCTGGCAGCCAGCCAAGCCGAAGAAATCAAAAAACAATATGGTCATGCGGTGAAATCTGAAATTCGCAGCGATGAATATTTTGCCATCAAACCTTTCGGCGAGGATGAAGAAGCGCAAATCAGCCGTCAGGATTTGGCGCACATCATCGAAGCGCGCGTGGAAGAAATTTTCAGGCTCTTCATGCAGGAAGTCAAACGCTCCGGCTACGACGGACTTCTGCCAGCAGGCATGGTGCTGACCGGAGGAACATCCGCGCTGCCGGGCATCAAACGCATTGCAAGCCACGCGCTTGGCATGCCCGTCCGCACTGCGCAGCCGGAAAACATCATCGGCTTGACGGATAAACTTGGCTCGCCCGCGTATTCCACCAGCGTTGGTCTTTTGCACTGGGCGGCAGCCATGCGCGATTATGATGTCACTGCGACGGCAGGCGCAAGCCGCCGCCGCAGGTCAAGAGGAGAGAGCCTTATGGACTTAGAGTCGCTAAAAAACTGGATGAAACGCCTGCTACCCTAAAAAGTACCCAAAGCGTAAATTATTTTTGCCGTCTTTTTACCCTGTTAAAAAATCGAATTCTCGTTTAAGATAAGGCAACTCTTGCCGTGGAGGAACAAATGGACTCGAACAAAAGAAACCCGAACACTGAATCTTTCGCCCGCATCAAAGTAATTGGCGTCGGCGGCGGAGGTCAGAACGCCGTGAATCGCATGATGGAAGAAGGCATTCAAGGGGTGGAATTTATTGCCGCCAATACCGACGCGCAAGCGTTGATGCTCTCGCGCGCCCCGGTCCGCGTGCGGCTGGGCGATAAACTCACCCGCGGACTTGGCGCCGGTGGCGACCCTGAAATTGGACGCAAAGCCGCCGAAGAATCTTCCGACGAACTATACACCGCCCTCAAAGGCGCGGATATGGTCTTTGTGGCGGCGGGCATGGGCGGCGGAACCGGCACAGGCGCCGCTCCTGTTGTGGCGCAAGTTGCAAAAGAATGCGGCGCGCTCACCATTGGCGTCGTCACCCGCCCCTTTACCTTTGAAGGCGCAAGGCGCGCGCAATCCGCCGAATTGGGCGTGACGAAAATGAAGGAGCACGCTCACACATTAATTTCGATTCCAAACGACCGTCTGCTTCAACTTGCGGATAAAAAATCCTCCCTGCAAGACGCCTTCCGCATG
>DAOTZP010000221.1:0-2144 GCA_034434265.1 Anaerolineales bacterium
CTGATTGACGGGGTTAATCGCGTACGCGCCGGTGAACACGCCGGTCTTTTCCTTGTCCGCCGCCCCGCGCTGAATGTCGGACTGACGCGCCGCTTGCAGTTGATACTCCTCCACCGCCGCGCGATATTCCTCCGTCGTAATCTTATTCACCAGCGGATGCTCCGGCGAAAACACCATAAACGTCGCGCCCCACAACGTATCCGGGCGGGTCGTGAACACCGTCACCTTTTTCTCGTCGTCGGATAACGCGTCGCTATCCACCGTAAACCGCACTTCCGCGCCTTCGCTGCGGTCAATCCAGTTTGTTTGCAGCGTCTTCACCTTTTGGGGCCAATCCAGCCCGTCGAAGTTCAACAGCTCGTCCGCGTATTTCGTCGTCTTGAAGAACCATTGCTCCAGGTCCTTCTTAATCACCGGCGTTCCGCAGCGCTCGCAGTGACGGTCGTCGCCCCACACCTGCTCGCGCGCCAGCGTGGTATTGCACGAAGGGCACCAATCCACCGGCGACATCTTGCGATATGCCAGCCCCGCCTTAAACAGCCGGATGAAGAACCACTCCGTCCACTTGTAATATTCCGGGTCGCAGGAGACCGCCTCGCGCTCCCAGTCGAACATCGCGCCCATCGTCCGCAGCTGCTTCCTCATGCGCTCGATGTTGGCGTAGGTCCACTTCATCGGATGAATATTGTTCTTAATCGCCGCGCCCTCCGCCGGCAGCCCGAAGGCGTCGAAGCCCATCGGGAACATCACGTTATAGCCCTTCATCCGCATAAAGCGCGCGCGCGCGTCGGAGGGAGTCATCGCGTACCAGTGACCGATGTGCAAATCGCCGCTGGGGTAGGGCAGCATGGTCAGCGCGTAATGCTTGGGCTTGCTCTCGTCAATCACCGCGCGATACAGCCCGTCCGCTTCCCACTTCTCCTGCCACTTCTTTTCGATGACCTGCGGGCGGTAGGATTTATCTTTCATCGCGGATTTTTCCTCCGCTGGCGAAGCGGCAGCCGCTGCCTTGTTTTTTTTCTGCACGGGAACAATTGCCTTCGCGGATTCTTCCACCGGGACAATTTCTGTGCGCGGGGCGGGCGGAACCATCACCGCCATCGGTTTCAACGGCTGGATGGCTTTGTTTGCTGCCGTTTCAATTGCGCGCGGCTTGCGTTCCTTCTTCGGCTTTGAAACTGGCGCCGCGGCTGCGGTTGTTTCCTTCCGCGCTTTAACTGTCTTTTTGGCGGAAGCCGCTTTTGTCATCGCCGGTTTTTTAACAACCGCTTGTTTCTTCACTGGCTTTGTAACAGCCGCTTTCTTTGCCAACGGTTTTTTTGCGGCAGTCTTTTTCACTGCCGTTTTCTTCGCGGCAGGCTTAACGCTTTTCTTCACCGTTGATTTTTTAACAACGGCTTTCTTTGCTGCTTTCTTCACAGCCGCTTTGGATGTTGTGGTTTTTTTCTTTTTCTCTTCTTCCTTTTTCGTTGCCATTTTTACCTCGCTTGTACAATTATCCTGTTAAATTTTGAATTTGCAGCATTGAATATAAAAACAAAAAACGCCTTCATCCACATCAGGGACGAAGACGCCTTGCGCTCCGCGGTACCACCCGGATTGCATATCAAAATGAATTTTGACATGCCTCTCAACAGCTGTAACGGGCAAACCCGTGAATGGCTACTTGGTTTCACCATTCCAACCTCCCTTGCGGGAAACAGGCGAGTTCGGTCTTAAAGGCGCTCCGCAAAACGCCGGTGTTGGGCTTCCACCTCGCTCTCCCAACTCGCTGACGGATGTGACCTACTACTCCTGCTTTGGTTTTTGTGCGAGCAAGTTTCAAACTTGCCCTTACATTGTGGACCCAGAGGGATTCGAACCCTCGACCTTCTCAATGCCATTGAGACGCGCTCCCAACTGCGCTATGGGCCCCTCTTGTTTTGTTGCTGTGGACCTGAGGGGATTCGAACCCCTGACCTCCTCAGTGCGATTGAGGCGCGCTCCCAACTGCGCTACAGGCCCATCTTCAACAAAGCGGTCTGTATTCTACCTGACCCACGCATGAATGTCAATGAATTTTTCTGAGGTTCGGACTTAAGTTCGGACATGGGGCTGAACCAGATTGTAGAAGATGGACAGGGCTGCCCCTAAGATGGCAGTCT
>DAOTZP010000222.1:0-8201 GCA_034434265.1 Anaerolineales bacterium
CGCACCCGCTCATTCGCGGACGGGCGGCGGAGGTGTTTTATTACAGCAAAGAGAAAGCCGCCATCCCCGCATTGCTGGACGCACTGAAAGGCGAATTTTTTACAGTACGCGCCCGCGCTGCGCTCGCGCTTGCCAACATGGGCGAGCCGCGTCTGCTCCCCTACTTAATGCCCCTGCTCAAAGACAAAGAAGACGAAGTGCGCATATATGCCTGCCGCGCCATTGCCAAATTCCGCGACCCGATGACCTTTGAGGAGTTGGGAAATATTTTGGTGGACGACCCAAAAATCGAGGTGAGACAATCCGCCGCGCGCGCATTTGCGGAGATGAAACATCCCGCGTCCATCCCATTTCTAATGGAAGCGCTGCGCGATTCGTTTTGGTGGCTGGAACGCGAAAAACAAGTGCAGGATTTGTTGAGCGCGATTGAAAATCTCGGCGCGGATGTGGTTGAACCGTTGATTGAGGCGCTGGCAGACAAGGAAGCCAACGTCCGCAAATATGCGGCGATTTTGCTGGGCAGATTGAAAGACATTCGCGCGATTGAAGAATTGGGCATGGCTCTCTACGACTTGCACAACGACGTGGGCAGGGCGGCGGCGGAAGCGCTGGCGGGGTTTGGCTCGCCCGCAGTGGATTACTTGATGGAAGCGCTGCGCCACCCCGAAGCGGACATCCGCGAGAATGCGGTACATGCGCTCACCCACATTCAGGACGCGCGCGTGGCAAGCCTGCTGGTGGAGATGCTCAAAGACCCGGAACGAAGCGTGCAAAAACAGGCGTTGATTTCGCTTGGCGAGCTGGGCGATTCGCGCACATGGTCTGCTGTGCAGGCGGTTGCCGCCAACCGCGCCGACCGCGAACTTTCAACGCTGGCAAAACAGATTTTAGAAAAAACGCTCAAATCGGCGTAATTAAATTTCCAAATGGTACAATAAACCATTATTTCACTAAAAGAAGGAGCCCATCAATGGCAGCCTCAATTCCTGCACGCAGCAAGATTGAAAAGAAATACACATGGAACGCGGAAAGCGTATTCAAAAATCAAAAGGCATGGGAAGCGGAAGTCAAAAGCATTTTAGGCGAGTTGCCGAACATCAAAAAATTTGAAGGCAAGTTGGGCGAAAGCCCTGAAACATTGGTGAAAGCCTTTGACGCCGTGGAAGCGCTGATGAAACGCGTGATGCATGTGTTTGTGTACGCCGGTTTTTCATATAATGTGGATACCACCGACCAAAACGCGGCGGGCATGTTTGGCAAAGCGCAGGCAATGGCTGGGCAGGTTTCGGCTGCGGTTTCTTTCATCAACCCCGAACTGCTTAAGATTGGCAAAAAGAAACTTGAAGGGTGGATGAAGCAAAACCCCAAACTGGCGGTGCAAAAGCAAAATATTGATAATTTATTCCGCAAGCAGGCGCATGTGCGCTCGGCGGAAGTGGAGGAAATTCTCGGCATGGTCAGCGACCCGCTCAGCGGCGCGGGAACAAGCAGCAGCATGTTAACCGGCGCGGACTTTAAGTTTAACCCCGCGGTGGACAGCAAGGGCAAAAAAGTAGAGGTGACGCAGGGCAACGTCCACACCACGTTGATGATGCATTCCGACCGCAAGCTTCGTCAAACGGCTTTTGAAAGTTACATGGACAAGCATCTTGAATTCAAGAACACGCTTGCGGCGAATCTTGCCACGTCCATCAAGGCGAATGTGTTTTACGCGCGGGCGCGCAAACACAAGGATACGCTTTCCGCTTCGTTGTTTGAAAACAACATCCCCGTGGAAGTGTTTCACAACCTGATTAACACCTTCAAAAAACATTTGCCGACATGGCATCGTTATTTTGAACTTCACCGCAAAGCCTTAAAGTTAAAAGACATTCAATACTACGATATGTGGGCGCCGATGGTGAAGAAGAAAGTTAAAGTCCCGTTCCGCCAGGCTGTGGAGTACATCTGCGAAAGCCTTGCGCCAATGGGCAAAGAGTATGTGGATACAATCCGCAAGGGATGTTTGAAAGACCGCTGGGTGGATATTTACCCAAACAAAGGCAAAGCCAACGGCGCGTTTTCATGGGGCGCGCCCGGCACGCATCCGTTTATTATGATGAGTTACACCGACGAAGTTTCCAGCATGAGCACGCTGGCGCACGAACTCGGTCACTCGATGCATTCATATCTCACATGGCAAAATCAGCCGCTGGCGTATGCGGACTATTCGCTCTTCGTGGCGGAGGTTGCTTCCAACTTCCATCAAGCCATGATGCGCGGACATTTGCTCAAAACCGTGAAAGATAAAAATTTCAAAATCGCGTTGATTGAAGAAGCCGTGGGCGGAAACTTCTTCCGCTACTTTTTCCAAATGCCGACCCTCGCGCGATTTGAACTGGAAACGCATCAACGCGCCGAGCGCGGCGAGCCGCTCACTGCAGACGCGATGAACAACTTGATGGCGGATTTGTTCACCGAGGGGTTTGGTCCCAAAGTCAAAATTGACCGCCCGCGCGTCGGGATGATTTGGGCAACATTCAGCCACCTGTTTTCGGACTACTACGTCTATCAATACGCCACGGGTATTTCAGGCGCGCACGCCCTCTCCGGCAGAATTTTGCGAGGCGAGCCAAACGCCGTGCAAGACTATCTCGGCTTCCTTAAAGCGGGTTCTTCCGCCTACCCGCTGGATGTGCTGAAAAAAGCAGGCGTGGATTTGACCACCCCAAAACCTGTGGAAGAAACCTTCGCCGTGATGGAAAATTATATTGACCAGTTGGAAGAATTGGTTGGATAAAAGATGATTAGAGATTAGATAAATAGATAAATAGAGAATAGATAAATAGATAAATAGAGAATAGAGATTGACGGATTGCTCGCTAATCTCCGTTCTCGAATCCTTACTCCCGGAAATCAAAATGCCTCAAACTCAAATTTCATGTCCCCGTTGTAAAAGCCCCGTTACCGCCAATGTCGAGCAGCTGTTCGATGTAACGCAAGACCCCTCCGCCAAACAGCGCCTGCTCAGCGGGCAGTCAAATTATGTCCGCTGTCAGGTGTGCAAATACGAAGGCAGGCTGGCAACGCCCATTGTGTATCACGATAACGAAAAAGAACTGCTGCTCACCTACTTTCCGCCGGAATTGGCAATGCCCCTCCACGAGCAGGAGAAGCTGATTGGTCCATTGATTAAGCAGGTCATGGATAAACTTCCGCCCGAAAAGCGCAAAGGGTATTTACTCAATCCGCAAGCCAACCTGACCTTTGAATCCATGATGGAGACGATTTTAAGCAAGGATGGCATCACGCCCGAAGCGCTCAAATCACAGCAGGAACGCGCGCAGTTGATTGAGAAACTCATGCAAATCACATCCAACGATGTGCGCTCGGAATTGCTCAAACAAAACGCAAACATGATTGACGAGCAATTTTTTGCGCTGTTTGGGCGCATTGCCCAAAACGCCATGCAAAGCGGACAGGAGCAAATAGCGCAGGCGTTAATCGGTTTACAGCAGCAACTTTTGGAAGAAACCGAGTACGGTCAAAAGTTAAAGCAAACGGTGGAAGAGATGGAAGCCGCCGCCAAGACTCTGCAAGAGGCGGGGCAAAGCCTGACGCGCGAGAAACTGCTCGACTTTGTGATTAACGCGCAAAACGAGACGAGAATCCGCGCGTATGTTTCGCTCGCCCGCAACGGTATGGATTATCAATTCTTCCAATTGATGACCGAACGCATTGAAAAAGCGGAAGGCGAAGAAAAAGCCCGGCTGGAAAAAATCCGCGAACAACTGCTGGGGTTTGCCGCCGAAGTGGACAAGCAAATGGAAGCGCGCATTAAACAGGCGCAGGATTTCATCGAATCGTTGTTAAAGGAAAGCGATATTGAATCCGCGACCCGCGCAAACTTGCAATCCTTTACGCAGGACGCGGTGGATATTGCCCAGCAAATGCTGCAGCAGGCTTCACAGAAAAATGATTACGAGCGCATGGGCAAACTGCAAAAAATGCTGCAAATTTTGCAGGATGCCAGCACCCCGCCCGAATTTGCGTTGATTGACCAGCTTTTGCAAGCGCCCGATGAAGCGGCGCTGAATCAAATGTTCGCCGCAAACGACGCAATGATGACCGATGAATTTTTGCAAGCCTTAAGCGGCTTGATGGCTCAAATGGAATCGCAGGGCGCGCAAAACCCGGAAGCAAAAGCGCTGGGCGAAAAATTGACGGAAGTGTATCGCGCGGCGTTGAAATATTCGATGAAGAAACAAATGGCTGGATGAAAAAAAGACCTCCGGAATTTTGAAAACCCCGGAGGTCTTTTTCTTTAACTCAAAACGGCTTAAACACCATGAGATACAAAACAAACGCAGTCGCCAGACTTGTCACCCACGTCACCAGACGCGGGCGGGTGGCGGCAATCAGACGTTCAATTTCCGCTTCGTCTGCGCAAACGCCCGAAGCCGGGTTTTCGTTTGCAAAGCCTGTAATATAAGGCAGCCCCAGCGCTTTGCGAATTGGGCTGTAATAGGTGCGCGAATACCAAATCATCCACACAAAGACGCCGAACATAAGCGCAATGGAAATCCACCACCACCATTGCAGCCACCATGGCGTAATGACCCCCAATGCCACGCCAAAGACCGCCATGCCAAAAAAACCGCCAAACATGGGCGCAATGGTAATGCCTGTAATGGAGAGCAATGCCTCCCGCGCTTTGGGGTGTTTTTCCACAGGCAGGCGAAACGCCACCGCAATGGCTGTGCCATGCGCGAAGAAAAACATAAAAGCAAAGAAAATGTGCAAAAAGTTAAAGAGACGGTACAGTTCCATTAGCGCAACCCTTCAAATAAATCAGATTCGATTTGACGTCCGCTGTTGACAAGGCTGTATGCGCGGAAGAATGTTCCCTGCATGGCAAGCACGGCAGCCGCCGCGTCTTCGTGCATTCCGGCAAGCGCGCCCAGCGTGGGCAGCTGACTCTGGTGGCAGAGAATTGCCCGCCATGCGGCGCGGCATTCCGGCTCATCCAGGTCAACGCGCGTGGTAATCATCCAATCCTTCCATGCAACTTCTCCGCGCGTTTGGTCATCCACCTGAAAAGACATATCGCCCATAAAGGGCGCAATCAAATTGATGAACGATTCGGAATCCACCATGTAATACAGTTTGGAAACGCGGTGTGCGGGGAGATTCTGCAAGTCGGCGTAGGATGAATCGGCGGCGCAGATTAAAGCCGCGTTGGTGAATTGTCCAATGGCAATATGGTCGGGATGTCCGTAATTGCCGTCGGGGGGAAAGGTCACAACCACTTGCGGGCGGATTTTACGAACATGCGTGACAATCCGTTGAATGGCGTCGTGATGATTTGCCTTGTCCAAGTCGCCGTCCATGTAATCCAAAAAATTCAGGCTGGTCATGCCAAGTTGTTGAATGGCGTTTTGCAGTTCGCGCTCGCGGATGTAACCAAGTTGGGCAAAGCCGGGGTGTGAAGACGGGGCGCCGAACCAGCCGCGCTCGCCGCGTGTGGCGCACAGCAAATGAGTCTCGATTCCCTGCGCGGAATATTTGGCAAGCGCGCCGCCCATTCCCATTGCTTCATCATCCGGGTGGGCAAGGATTGCAAGGAGTTTCAAGGTCATAAAAAAAATTGTAGCACATACTTATCGCCGCGCTGCGGATTGAAGCGTCTCGGGAGTGATGTTGAAAGCCTTGGCAAACCCCGCCACAAATCGCCCGCCTTTGGGGTTAATGCGCCAAATGGAAAAATCGCCCAGTTGAAACATCGGCGCGGATTGGGCAAAACGCGCAATGTATTTTTCTTTGACCTCTTCATACGCTGCGGAGCCGCGCTGTAACATTTCCGCTTCTGCGCGGAGCGAAACGCGCCCAAGCGTTTGCGGGTCGGCGCGCCCGTCGTCCGTTTCCGCAATCAACAAGCCGACGCGCTTTTCTCTCATCATATCGGATGTGTGCTGCGCCAGTTGGCTGACGTGAATATAAAACGCGGAAAAATCATCAGCGGGGAGGATTGCCACCATGGAAACTTGCGGGGAGTCATTTCGCAGCGTGGCGAGCGCGGCAACGCGCGTTTCACGAAGGATGGCAGCCAGTAAAAGCTCCGATTGCGCGTCCATCATTCCCCAGCCAGCGGATTGTCGAGGCGGATGCCGTGCCCGCGTACCGTGTCAATGTATTGATGAGTCGGGTCGAACGCGGCAATTCTATCGCGCAGGCGGCGGATGAGCGCGTCCAGCGCCTGGTCGGATACCCCGGCGGTTTGCTCTTCGCCCCAAACGGCGGAAACCAAATCGGCGCGGGAGATGACCTGCCCCTGATTCTCGTACAGCATCCACAGCAGTTTGAATTGCTGGGCGGAAAGCGGCGGAGTGATTTGCTGCTGATTGACCCACACCTGCCGTGATTTTTGGTCCATGAGCAGCCTTCCAGCGCGCGTTCCGTTTTCAGTCAGCGGCATGGTTGCATCGGAGGTGATGAACAAAAACTGCTGGGCAAGGGCAATGCCTATCAAATCGCCGTCTTGCAGCATAACGGGCGCGGTGAGTTCCGTTCCGTTATGATGCGTGCCGTTCTTGCTGCCGAGGTCTTCGATGGTGACGCCTTCGGGGTTGGGCGTAATGCGGGCATGAAAACGCGAAACCTGTCTGTCTTGCACGGCAATATCGCACGTCGGGTCGCGTCCAATCATCAGAGTACGGTTTAACAACCAGCGCTGACCTTTTAATGGTCCGTCCTGAGCAACCAGAATGGGGTAATCTTCTTCGCGATTCATATAGCGCCTCAATCTAATCGAGCTGCAAAATACAACCTGCGCCGATTGAAGTTTTTCCTTAAAAAGACGTTTATAATATAGCAGAAAATTGTAAATCTGTGCGTCTTGCGGTTTGTTTTATATGTTCTTGAAACAAAAGCGATACACGCCGAAAATATCGCTTTCAAGAGCGGCACAATTGCAAAATTCATAAGGAGAAGCCTTGCCACAATCCCTCAAACCGGGGGAGATGCTGCGCGAACGCTACCAAATCCGTGAGCAAATCGGACAAGGCGGCACGGGCAGTATTTACCTTGCAGATGATAAACGCCTGCAAGGACGTCAATGCGCGCTTAAAGAAGTCGAGCATAATCCGTCTCTCCCTCAACATTTACTTCATCAGGCACGCGAGCAATTCTTTCGCGAGGCTTCTGTGCTTGCGCGCCTCGACCACCCCAACCTGCCCAAAGTATCGGACTATTTTTCGGTGGACAACCGCGACTATCTCGTCATGGATTATGTTCCCGGCAAAGACTTGCGCGAGCGCATGTTGGAAGCCAAGCGCAAAAAGCAATTCCTTTCGGAAGACGAGGTGATTGGCTGGGCAAAGCAAATTGCCGAAGCGCTCCAATACCTGCACGAACAGAAGCCGCCCATCATTCACCGCGATATTAAGCCAAGCAATCTGAAAATCACGCCCAGCGGACTGATAAAACTGGTGGATTTTGGCTTGGTAAAAATCATGGCGCCGGATGAGGTGACCATAACGGTCATTCAAGGTCAAGGCACGGCATTATACACGCCTTTGGAGCAATATGGCGGCGATGATACGCATACCGACATCCGCGCGGATATTTTCTCTTTTGGGGCAACGCTGTATCACCTGCTGACCAACGAGCCGCCCGCAGAAGCGCGGAAAAGATTTTTGGATACGCGCAACCTGACCCCGCCGCGCGAAATCAACCCCAACCTGAGCAGCCATGTCGAAAAAGCAGTGCTGTGGGCAATGGCGCTTCACCCCGATGACCGCCCCAAAAATGTAATGGAATTCTGCGACGCGCTGACAGGCAATTACCAAGCGCCGGAGCGAACCGACAAAAAACTCGCACTTAAAACCGCCCCAGCGGATTTTTCCCAAGAACAGATTGCAAGCTACATCGCCGCAGGTCTGTTTGCGCTGGGATTGCTGGCGACGCTGCTGCGATAAGTTTTTAAGATTCCCTCGCCTTTTCCATCATCCTGCAAAACGAGCATAATTCCGGCGCCGAAGTGGGCTGCCCGCATTGCTTGCACGCATGTAAATGCTGCGCTTGCGGCGTTTTCGTTACAAACAAATCCCCCCGTTCTTTGGCTTCCAAAAAACTTAAATAAAAAGTCAGTTTTGTGCCGGGGCGCGAGGTTTCCAATTGATTTAAGGTCTCTTTATAAAAAATGGACTGCGACCCTTCGGCAA
>DAOTZP010000223.1:0-5803 GCA_034434265.1 Anaerolineales bacterium
CCGAACTGGCGGTGGATAACATTCACAAAATCTTAAATCAACTGGATATTGACCTTTACACCTATGTAGTGGATTGGGACGAATTTTGCGATTTGCAAAAATCGTTTTTGAAAGCGTCCGTGCCCAATGTCGAAATTCCCACCGACCATGCCATCAGCGCCGTGTTGTGGAACACCGCCTACCAAAAGGGAATCCGCTATATTCTAAACGGCAGTAATTTGAAAACCGAAGGAATCATGCCGCTGGCATGGACATACACTTCCTATGACTATTATCACTTGCGCGCCATTCACAGACAATTTGGCAGCGTTCCTTTGCGAACGTTTCCCAAACTTGGTTTTTTTCGCTTTTTGTACTACGTCGGCGTAAAGAAAATCCGCACAGTAAATTTGCTGAATTATGTGGAGTATGAAAAGGAAGCAGCCATACGGCTTTTAAGCGAACAGTTTGATTGGAGACCCTATCAGGAAAAACATTATGAATCGGTTTGGACGCGCTTCTATCAGGGCTATTTCCTTGTTAAAAAATTCGGCTTCGACAAACGCCGCCCGCATTTCGCATCTTTGATTAATTCCGGTCAAATGACGCGGCAGGAAGCGCTTGAAAAAATCAGCGCCGCATCCTATTCCGAAGAATTATTAAAAAAAGACTACGAGTTTACGCTTAAAAAATTCGGGCTGACAGAAAAAGAGTTTGAAGATTTTCTTGCCCTGCCGCCAAAATCGCATTTGGATTATCCAAACCTAAGCATGTTGTATCTTCAACCTTCATGGCTGCAAGACTTGTTCGTTAAGACCGCAAAAATAAAATGAAACCAGACAGCGAAATCCAAATCCGCCGCATGGAAATGTCGGACCTGCATGAAGTTGCCAAACTCCACGCCGAATGTTTTCCCTCGGCGCGGTCAACGCGGCTGGGCATGCCTTTTCTAAAAAAAATGTATGAGTGGTATGTCGTTTACCAGCCCGGTCTTTCATTTGTTGCCGTTCGTCAAAACGCCGTCATCGGATTTGTTGTTGGAACAAAAGGCAGGGAAAGCCACAAACGCAGATTCAGGTTTGCTTTTTGGCAGGCGGTGTTGGGCGCTTTACTCCATCCCGGAATTTTTTTTTCAATAGACATTGCGGCGGCATGGAAGACATACCTGCGCGGGTTTTCTTCCATTAAACAAGTCATGCCGCCGCCCATGCCGGGAAAACCGGCGCATCAAAAGGTGTCGCTGGACAGCATTGCAGTCCGCCCGGCGGCGCGTCATGCGAATATAGGAACGGCATTGATTACCGGATTTGAAGAAGCAGCAATACAACACAATGCGTCTTTTCTCACACTGGGCGTGGAAGCCGATAACACGGCAGCGAGGAAATTCTACGAAAGATGCGGCTGGCGGGTTTTGCGGGAAGACAAAACGCAAAATGACGCCCATTACATAAAAGACATCCCGGAAAAAAGAACGCGGTGAACATACTTCTTATTAACCACTACGCCGGGTCGCTGCGGCACGGCATGGAATACCGCCCGTATTATCTTGCGCGTGAATGGAGCAAGCTGGGGCATGATGTCACAATTCTGGCAGCCTCGGAATCGCATGTGCGCAGCGTTTCTCCCCACTTCGCGGGACGCTTGACGGAAGAAATGATTGACGGCGTCAGATACCTTTGGGTTAAAACGCCGCCGTATGCGGGCAACGGGGCAGCGCGCGCAATTAACATTTTTGCTTTTGTCGCACAGCTCCTCTTTCACCAAACCTTGCTGGCGCGCGCCATAAAGCCGGACGTTGTAATTGCTTCATCAACTTACCCGCTGGATATACTCGCCGCAAAAGCAATCAGCCGCATCAGCCGCGCCAAATTGGTCTTTGAAGTACACGACCTATGGCCCCTATCCCCCATTGAATTGGGCGGCATGTCCAAATTTCATCCCTTTATCATTGTCATGCAATGGGCTGAAAATTTCGCCTATCGCGCCGCCAACGTTGTCGTTTCCATGCTGCCCGCAGCCATGGAACACATGATACAACATGGAATGCATCCTGAAAAATTTGTTTACATCCCAAACGGAATTGACGCAGAGGAATGGAATGGAAATTTTGCGCCTCTGCCGGAAGAACACGCGCGATTAATCTCGGCGGAAAAATTGAAGGGAAATTTCATTGTATGCTATGCCGGTTCTCACGGGTTGGCAAATTCCCTGCAATACTTTGTGGACGCCGCCCAACAGATGCCGCAAAGCCCTGTAACGTTTATGCTTGTCGGGCAGGGACCGGAAAAAGAATCTCTCGTAAGATTGGCGCGTTCCCGCAACCAAAAAAATGTGGTCTTCCTTCCTCCTGTCAAAAAAGAAGCCATCCCGGCTTTGCTTGGCGCGATGGACGCGCTGTATATTGGGTTGAAGGGAGACCCATTGTTCAGGTTTGGCGTCAGCCCGAATAAATTGCTCGATTACATGATGTCGGGCAAGCCCGTAATTTCCGCCATCCGCGCCGGAAACGACATGGTAAAAGAAAGCGGGTGCGGCTTTTCAATTCCGCCGGAAGATTCCAATGCAATAGCGCAAGCCGTTTTGAGGTTAATGGAAACACCCGAACAGGAAAAAGCGGAGATGGGCCGCCGCGGCAGGAATTATGTGCTGGCGCATCACGAATACCGCGTTCTGGCTCGCCGCTTTCTGGAATCGCTGGAACGGCAAAATCATATCGCATGAGCCGCGCAATCCGCGCGCCCAAACATCCCAAAATATCTTGGGGTAATCACCCCATAATAATAATTATTTTGTAAGCCTGCGGTTAACTGTTTTATGTTAACCTTCAATTATGGAAACGACATCACAGCATTTTGTATCGCGCGCATCCACGCCAGTCTGGTATCAAATGACCTTAAAAACCTTCAATGAGCTTGCCAAGCGCGGCTTTGATATTATCGCCTCAACATTGGGACTGGTACTCCTTTCCCCTTTCTTTCTTTTTATTGCATTGCGCATTAAACTTGAATCGCCGGGGCCGGTATTCTACGGCGGCAAGCGCGCAGGTTTGAATAACAAACCCTTCCAAATTTGGAAGTTTCGCACAATGTACGAAACCGCGCAAAGTTACGCCGGTCCTGCCGTTACGGCGCAAGGCGACAAGCGAATCACCCCGCTGGGTCAATGGCTGCGCGATACAAAAATCAACGAACTGCCGCAGTTGTGGAACGTGCTGGTCGGCGAAATGAGTTTCGTCGGTCCGCGCCCGGAAGATTGGGAGATTGTGCAAAAGGAATGGGATGCGGAAGCGCGCAAAGAAATTCTTTCAATGCGACCCGGCATTACCAGCCCGGCGAGCATCATCTACCGCAATGAAGAAAAAATGCTTGCAGGGGAGGATTTTATGACGCGCTATTACCAGCACATTCTGCCCGACAAAATGCGGCTGGATAGATTGTATGTGCGCCATCATTCCCTCATTGGCGATATTGACATCATTTTATGGACGCTTGCCGCAGTGCTGCCGCAAATTGCCTCTACCCGCATTGCGGAAGGAAACCTGTTCGGCGGACCGATTTCGCGCTTTGTGCGGTTTAATCTGGCATGGTTCATAACCGATACGGCAATTGCATTAATTGCAGCGGCGCTTGTTGGAGGGGCATGGCGCGCCACCGGACCGATTGACATAGGTCTTGGCAATGCGCTGATATTTGCAGTAATTCTTTCAATTGCATTTGGCTTGATTAATGCAATACTTGGACTAAACAGCGTGGCATGGTCGCGCGCCGTGCCGGAGGACATGATTGGCGTCATCGTCTCCGCATCCATTGTGATTGGGCTGGCGGCAAGCATTAACTTCTTTTTTCAGCCGGTGGATTTTCCATCGCTGCTGCTGGTGATGATTGGTTTGGTGGCAATGACGGGCTTTGTAGCGGTAAGGTATCGCTGGCGGCTGCTTTCCGGCTTTTCCATGTTTTGGATTTCGCGGCGGAAGGCATATTCCGTTGGCGAGCGCGTGTTGATTGTCGGCGCGGGCGAAGAAAGCGAATACATCAACTGGCTGCTGCGGCGCGGCGATTTACGCTTTGCGTTTTCGGTGGTCGGCGTGGTGGATGATTCCCCCAATTTACAAGGCATGAGGCTGGACGGAAACTGGGTCATTGGAACACTGGCGGATATTCCGCATCTGGTAAAAAAACACGATATCGGTTTGATTATCATGGCGCTTTCGCACCTTTCCAAAAAAGAACACCAACTTGCCATGAACTTGTGCATTGATACCGGCGCGCGTCTGGTTCTCACATCGGATATGATGAGCGCCATGCAAAATTGGTTAAGAGAGTCAAACAAAGCCAAAGACAACGGCGAAATTAAAATCGCGCAAAGGAATTGACAACATGGCATGGCGAATCCCCTTGGCGGATATTGAATTTGACCATCAAGAAGAAGAAGCCGCGCTGCGCGTCATCCGCAGCAAATGGCTGAGCATGGGCGAAGAAACCCTGGGGTTTGAGCGTGAGTTTGCGGAATTCACCGGCGCAAAGCACGCGCTGGCTGTCAGCAATGCCACTGCCGCGCTGCACCTTGCCTGCGCGGCGGCGGGCATCGGCGCGGGTGATGAAGTGATTGTCCCTTCGCTGACGTTTGTGGCGACGGCAAACGCCGTGCGCTATGTGGGCGCGACCCCCATCTTTGCGGACGTGGAAAGCCCGGAGTGGCTGACCGTTTCGCCATCCTCCATCAAAGCCTGCCTGAGCGAAAAAACGCGCGCGGTCATCGTCATGCACTACGCAGGGTATCCGTGCGACATGCCAGCCATTATGCAAATCGCCAAAGAGCATCATCTCGTGGTGATTGAAGATTCCGCGCACACGATTGGGTCTGAACTGAACGGCGTAAAATTAGGCAACTGGGGCGCAATGGGATGTTACAGTTTTTTCTCAAACAAAAACATGACCACCGGCGAAGGCGGCATGGTTACCACCAACGATGACACGCTGGCGGAAAAACTAAAATGGCTGCGCTCGCACGGCATGACCTCGCTGACGTGGGACCGTCACAAAGGGCGGGCGTGGACGTATGATGTGGTGGATTTGGGATTCAACTACCGCATGGATGAATTACGCGCGGCAATCGGGCGCGTGCAATTAAAAAAATCGGCGGGGTTCAACGAGCGCAGAAAGAAAATTACAAATCTATACCGGGAAATGTTGAGTGAAGTAACGCCCGAACTTCTTGTGCCGTTTGCCGCGCCGCGCGGCGTGTCGTGTCATCACATTATGCCGGTGTTGCTGCCGGAGGGAACAGACCGCCTTAAGTTTATGGAAAGCATGAAAGCGGAAGGAATTCAAACCAGTATTCATTATCCGCCCATACATTATTTTAAGAATTATGCCAATCATCACGAATTTAAGCGGGCGGCGTTGAAAGTGACGGAACAAGCGGGCGCGCGCGAAGTGACGCTGCCGCTTTACCCTGCCATGACGGAAGACGATGTAAAAGCGGTTGTGCAGGCGGCGCGAAAGGCTTTGAATCAAACTTAACAGAACTTACGCAAAAAAAACGCTTTTTCAAATGCGGCAAGGCTGCCCCTGTCAAAGGGCAGCCTTGTTGCTTATTCCACGCGCAGCAGATTTCGCCGCGAGCGTAATAACGCGCGGCGGCTGGATAAACACAGCAGGCGGAGAGAGTGTCAAAAAGAATGGGCTAAAATAGAGCGATGACCACCTGTCCACATTGCCAACGAATCACCCGCCAAAACAAAGCGGGGACCACCAATGCAGGCTCACAGCGGTATCGCTGTATGCACTGCAATCGCAAGTACACGCCTGAGCCCAAAAAGCAA
>DAOTZP010000224.1:0-6787 GCA_034434265.1 Anaerolineales bacterium
TTCGGGGTCGAGGTTTTGCGCGGCGCGCGCGCCTGCTATCGAATTATGGTCGGTGATGACCAGCCTGTCGAGTTTTCTTCGGCGGGCGGCGCGAATTAAATCAGCAGGGCGGGTAAGCGAATCTTTGGAAGCAAAGGTGTGGCAGTGAAATTCAATTCTTAACATTTCTTCATTTTAAATCCAAAGCCCCGATTTGTTGATTCTGTTTTAGAATTGTGAGCAAACGTTTCATTCTTTTGCATTAAAGGCAGCGAATCACATGGCAAACTTTTTCAGCGCAATTGGTCGTTTTATCAAAACACCGCCCGGCGTCATTTTTGCGGTCAATGTCGTATGGCATATTGTTGTGCTGGCAATGGATATTGAGTTTAACTATATTGTCAGCGGGGTCATCTTGATGGTGGATATTGTGATTGCCTACTACCTGCTGGACCGTCTGACCTATTTTTTCTCACAGTTTGTGCTTCCCATTCAAAACCCCAAAGACCGCCGCGAAATTTATACGCGCGTAAAAAACTTTGAAACCGGCAGCCGCGGACCGGCGATTTTCATCAAGAATGGGCAGTTGATTTACCACGAAGGCGAAATGGAACGGCGCGGACCGGGCTTGATTGTGCTGGATACCGCCAGCGCGGCGGTGCTGCGCACCGATACCGAAATCCGCGATACGGTGGGACCGGGCGTGAAGTTTACCAAACCCAACGAATACATTGCCGGCAGCGTGGATTTGCGTCAGCAATGGCAGTTTATCGGTCCAAACGGCGACGGACAAAAAACAGACGCGGTAACGCGCGATGAAATGGAAATTCAAGCGACCATCAGCATCAAGTTCAGCATCCGCCGTCCGAAAGAGAAAAAGCCAACAGAAAGCGGCGTGATTTCAGAATACGGGTACGACGAAGAAGCGGCGCGCAGCGCAATCACCCGCGAATTTATTGAAACAGACGAAGAAGAAAACGCCAACATTATTTCATGGCAGGAAATTCCCGCCGACTTGGTTGTGGGCATTTGGCGCGAGTACGTTCACAAATTCAAACTTGCCGAATTGTTTGCAACGGTCAACGAAAAAGGACAAAGCGGCTTGCAAGTCATCGAAGAGATGATTAATCACCGCGTCCGCAAGCCCAGCCTGCAAGCTATGGATAACATCGGCAACTTAACCAGCGAATGGATAGACAGCCGCGAGTACGCCCAGCTGCAAAAACACGGGCTGGAAATCTCGGAAGTGCGCATCCACAACGTTCACCTGCACGGGGCGGATGAGGAGCAAATTCTGGCGCAGTGGAAACCCGAATGGATGAAAAGCATCCAGCAGGAGGAAAAGGCGCTGAACGAAACCGAAGCCTTGCTTGCCACAATGGCGCGCGAAGAATCGAGCAAGCGGTTTGCAACCCTGATTGCCAAATCGTTTACCGACGCGCCAGCCGTCAATCCTTTCCGCACATTGGAAGCGTTAATCAAACCCATTAAGGAATATATCTTAAACCAAACGATGGCAGGCAATGACGGCATGGATGCCCGGCTTCGGAAACTAAACGAAATCTGGAAATGGCTGATTGATAACGACGCGGAATTCACGCGCGCGCAAGGAGGGAAATAAAATGAAAACAGCCCGAAGCCTGCAACCGCTTGAAAAATTATTTGCGCTCACAGACGAAGGCGCTGTGTTTCGCAGCCGCGTCAAAACGCTCGCCTTTTTTGTATTGTGGATTGTTTTGAGCGGGCTTACCATGCTGCTGACCGTGCTAACCAGCGGCGCAACGGGAGCAACGGGCAAATTGACGTTAATCGCCATGAGCCTGATTAAGTACATCCCCATGCTTATGGTGGTTTACAGCCTTTCACGTCACATGGCAGCCAAATACCTCAATGATGTGTACGAACTGGACAACGAGCCAATGGCTGAAGATTTTCTCGAACATGTGGCTTTTTCGCAAAGCGGCAGCGAAAGCGCCTCGCCGAAACTCATCATCGAAAACGGCATGATAGACGAAGCCGCCGAACGCTCACAGCTCATTCTCATTGGAGGACCAGGATACATTCAAGTCAACCTCGACAGCGCCGCCCTGCTGGAAAAAGTGACCGGCGAACCGGAAGTGATTTACCCCAAAACCGGCGTATGGCGGCTGGGATGCTTTGAGCGTATTCGTGAAATCGGCGAATCAGATAAAATTGGCGAGCGCGAATACGCCATCATCAACCTGCGCGAACAGCGGATTAAGGACCTGAAAGTCTCCGCCCGCACCAAAGACGGAATCCCTGTGGAAGCGCGCGATGTAAAAATCAAATTCAGCGCGCTGGGGTATGAAGATGAACACGGCGATTTTCATGTGGATGAAAACGCAGTCAAAGCGCTCATTTACCAACAAACCACCATCACACCGCCGGAAAAGGTGTACCCCGGCGCAGGATTCCCATGGAACACCACCATCATTCCGCTTATCATTTCAGAAATCGAAAGGGTCATCTCTTCGCACACAGCCGATGAAATTGCCGTAGGCGTGGGGCAGCGCGAACTGGAATCCAACGCGGATATTGAACAAACCGCCGCGCAAGTACGCGGAAACGTCACCGGAAAAATTGCCACCAAAACCACCGAAGCCAAAGTTGCCGCCTCGGTCGAATCGCGCGATAAAATCAACAACCTGTTTTATCAAAAAGAATTTACCGACAAAGCCGCCAAAATGGGCGTGCAAATTAACTGGATTGATATTGGCACATGGCAGCCGATTGGACCCATTCGGGAAAAAATTCGCAACGCATGGGCTCTGGCGCGGCAAAACACAGCCAAATTGAACAACATCAAAAAAACAAGAGCGCAGCTGGAAACCAGCGAAACCCTTAACCTGATTGACAGCGTCATCAACCCGCTGCACGAAAGAATCAGCACGCGGACATTCTCACGCCAAAAAGACGCCATGCTCACGCCAAAAGATTTGCAGGAACTCGCCGAGAAAAACCCCGCGCTCGGCGGCGCGTTTATGCCGTCTCTCACCACCGAAATCAGCCACAAAAACGCGGCGGTCATCGCAAAAGACATGCTTAAGATATTCCGCAAAGAACTGCTGGCGGGACGCGCGCAAATCATCAACAAAGAAAGCGAAGGAAGCGAAGAAGAAAAACGCGCGCAAATTGCAAAGATTGAAGCGGCGCTGCGCCACATCAACTCTTATTTCCCAATCGCCAAACCCGAATGACCGCAAATTTTTTCTTTCATCCTTCCGTCTCACAGGCGCTTCGCCATCAATTGCCGGTTGTTGCGCTGGAATCCACCGTCATCACGCACGGGCTCCCGCGCCCGCAAAATATTCAACTGGCAAAAGATATGGAAGCCCGTGTCCGCGAACATGGCGCGACGCCAGCCACCATTGCCCTGCTGGATGGGCAAATCCGCGTGGGGCTGGACGAGGCGGATTTGATACGGCTGGCAGACTCCCCCGCCCCGCTAAAAGTCAGCCTGCGTGATTTTGCGGCAGGCATGGTCAAAAAACAAAACGGCGGCGCCACAGTTGCCGCAACGATGTACGCCGCGCATCAAGCGGGGATTCAAACCTTCGCCACCGGCGGAATCGGCGGCGTGCACAAAGAAACCGCGTTTGATATTTCCACCGACCTGAAAGCGCTTGCCGAAATTCCCGTTGTGGTTGTATGCGCCGGCGCAAAAGCCATTTTGGATTTACCCGCCACGCTCGAATATTTGGAAACAATGGGCGTGCCTGTGATTGGCTTTCAAACGGACGAATTCCCCGCGTTTTATTCCCGCCAAAGCGGGCTGGGCGTGAGCGCCAAACTGAATTCACCCGCCGAGATTGCCGCGTTTGCCAAAGCGCATTGGAACTTGGGCATGAAAAGCGGAATTTTGGTATGCAACCCCATTCCATTGGAAGATGAAATTCCAGCGGCAGAAATGCAGCCATTCATCGCGCAAGCCTCGCAGGAAGCAATTCAACAAAACATTCACGGACAAAAACTCACCCCGTTTTTGCTGGGCAGAATCAGCGAGCTGACTCAGGGCAGGTCGCTGCAAGCCAACTTAAGTTTGCTGCTCAATAATGCAAAACTCGCCGCGCAAATTGCCGCCGCCATGCACAACGAAAAGCAGCGGCTGGCTTAATCCCGCATTCCCATGAAATTTGACTGGAAAAAAAACACAGTTGCGCTTCTCGGCGCGGGCATGATGCTGGCGATGGTGTTTGCCAACGCCATCGGGCTGGATGACAACGCCGAATGGGGGTTGAAAAGATACCTCATTTTTTTGCTGGGTTGTATCTTTTTACTTTTGGCTTTTCTTCTTCCAAAAGAAAATCTTTACAAGTGGCTCGTCAGCGCGCAAGGGCGAATATACATTGGCGCAGTTTTATTAAACGGCGTCATGATAATGTATTACATCTGGTGCGTCAGCATTGGTTCATGGGCAACTTGGTTTTACGAAACAAATTATTACGACCTGCAAGCCTCCGCCTTTGCCAGCGGTCAAATTGCCCTGCAAATTCAACCTGACCCCGCCCTGTTGGCGCTGCAAGGCGCAGCGGTGTACGAACCCGCCAACCGCGAAGGCATTCCCGTCTTGTGGGATGCAAGTTTTTACAACGGAAACTATTATTTATATTGGGGACCTGCGCCCGCTTTTTTGCTGGTCATCTTTAAGTTATTCCATCCCAAAGAAGTGGGTGATAATGTTTTAACGTTTTTATACACAGCGGGAACATTTATATTTCTCACACTCATCAGCTTGCACTTACGCCAAAAATATTTCAATAAAACCCCGGCATGGGCATTTTTGCTTACGTTGGCGTTTTGCGGGCTCGTCAACCCGATGACATATATTTTATTCGAGCCGCGCATTTACGAAGCGGCAATCATTGGCGCGCAATTTTTCTTAATGGGCGGCATTTATTTTCTGCTCAGGGGATTGGATTCTTCCGCCCGCCGCGATTTTGCCTTTTGCGGGGTTTTGCTTGCCTGTGCGGCAGGGTCGCGCACCACGCTCATCCCCGCCATTTTAATGCTTGTGCTGGTCATGGCTGCTTGGGCGTTCAAAACACACCAGCGCGATGCATTCAAACTGCTCGTTGCGGCAGGCGTACCGCTTGCCATTGGCGCGGTGAGTTACGCGGCATACAACATGGCGCGCTTTAACAACCCCGTCGAATTTGGGCTCAAGTACCAGCTGACCAGTTACAACCTATACAAAGACTTGGAACAAACCTTTTCCGCCGTATATATTGCGCCCAATCTTTTCAAGACTTTATTAAACCCGCTGGAAATACGGTCAACCTTTCCGCATTTGTTTGCCACACGCTGGGCGGGCCCGGAATGGCTGGCTGAAAAAACATACCCCGATTTTTACCTGCTATACGCTGAAAGCATCACAGGCATTTTTATTGCCAGCCCGTTTTTGATTTTCATCTTCTTTGCTGGCGCACAAAAAAAAATTCCATGGGAGATTGCAGTCCTGGGAATTTCAACGCTGGCGACTTTTATCACCTTGCAATTTTTTTTCTTCACCGCCATGCGCTACCTGTTGGATGTCATTCCAACTCTGGCAATTCTTGCATCCATCGGTTTCTGGCAGGGACTGGAACGCTTTGCTTCGCATCGGCTTGCAAAATTTACCCATGCCGCGCTTGGGGTCAGCCTGTTCATTTACAGCGCAATCATCGGGTTCGCGCTTTCCATTTCCGCTCATTTTGAACAAATACGCGGCGTAAACCCCGATTTGTTACAGCAAATAGGCTGGTATTTCAAAAACCTGCTGCGTTAATTTTCTACGCGCCTTTTTCCACCAATTCCTTTATTAAATGTTCCGGCGCTTGCACGGCGACCACTTCGCCGCGCACGGTGATTTCTCCGTTGACCACAATCCATTCTTCTATCACCACTTTTCTGCCTTTGACTTCTTTAACCTTGCCGCGAATTTCCAGCACAGGTCCCAGCGGCGTGGGTTTAAGATAATCCACATGCAGGGAAGCGGTCAAACAGCGCAGCGGAGGTTCGGAATCCATCGGGCGGTTTTCGGCGCGATACAAGGCAGCGGCAGCCGTGCCGGTGCCGTGACAATCAATCAACGAAGCCAGCAGCCCGCCATACACATAGCCGGGGATGGCGGTATGGTATGGTTGCGGCGTAAAATGCGCCACCGATTCGTCCCCATCCCAATAACTTTTAATTTGATGCCCAAGAGCGTTCATTGTTCCGCAGCCGTAACAATGCGCAAGATATTCGGGGTAATATTCCTGAAAAGATTTTTCCATGATTGAAACTCCTTGTTGATTTTGGATTTTGGATTTGCGATTTTTAATTGAATGATTTTTATTCACTGACCGCTGACGACTGACCACTGAATACTGAATCCCATTCACCGACTCGCCGTTGGCGTTGCCAATTCACCCAACACCACAAAACGTCCCACCCGTTTCCACTCATAGCCCATGAAAATCTGCACTTCATACAAGCCGGGCTGCCACCCGCCCACCGGGTTTGAACATTCGGTATAACCGCCAATGCCGCCCGTGCCGCCATCCCAAGGTTTAGTTTCAAAACACACCAACTCGCCATTACGAAACCAAAGCGCCGTCCACTGCACGCCGGGAATGGTGAAGTTGTAATCAAAACCGCCGTACATGGTTTGAATGGGAAGCTCAAACACCGTGCGCGGGTCCACCGCCTCGCCATTGGAAAACTGCGTGGAAAATTGAATCTGGGTAAACACGGCATCCGGGTTCGGCGTTACGACCACTTCAAACAAAGCCTCAATGGCAAGCGGCACAAACGGCGTCACAGTCGG
>DAOTZP010000225.1:0-1645 GCA_034434265.1 Anaerolineales bacterium
CTCGACGCCGGTGTGGAAGGCTTGGTACACGCCTCCGAAATTCCGCAATTAAACGGACGCACAGTAAAAGAAACGCTCTCCGAAGGTCAGCGCGTGCAAGTGCGCGTACTGCATCTTGATTCCGCGCATCAGCGCATGGGCTTGAGCATGAGGCTGGAATAGCGCATGTCCAAACAACGGCAATATTTGCAAACCGAACAGCCCTTTCACGAACAGGAAGACTGGCTTGGCAAATGGGCGCGTTTCAACCACCGCTTTGGACGTTTCACGCGCGACGCGGCGGGCGTTTTCCTGCTTGCCTTCTCGCTCATGTCCCTTTTTGCCGTGCTGGGCAGCAAAGAGGGCGCGCTGCTTGGTCCATTTGCCTGGCTGCTCAGCCTCTGGTTTGGATGGGGCGGACTGCTCATCATTGCGGGAATTGCCTATTTTGGAATTTCCCTGCTGCGAAAAAACACCGCGGAGATTCGCTGGGGGCGGATTTTTGCGCTGGAACTTGCGCTTTTGCTTACCCTCGGAGTTTTCACCATTTTCGGAGCCATCTTTGGCAGCGAGCATATCCTCATCCGCGCCGAAGCGGGCTTGGATGGCGGGCGTCTTGGTTGGGGGTTGCTTGCGCTCACCTGGCAGTTTTTTGGCTCGTTTCTCGGCTCTTTGCTTTTAATTGTTCTCTGGCTGCTTGCCGTGATGACCGGCTTCGGGCTGTGGACCCGCTTGGAAAACTGGCTGCTTCACATCGCAAACGAAGCCCCGCCCGTTGTTGAGCAAACTTCCCCGGCGGAAGAGGTCAGACAGCAGGAAGAAGCAATCATCGAGAAGCCTGCCGCGCCGCGTAAGAAAAGTCAGCCGCTGCCGCCGGAATTTCGCACATCCCTAAAACCGACGGAAGCCAAAAAAGAATCCAAGCCGTTCAAAGCCCCGCCGCGCGGCGAAGACCTGCCGCCTTTGAATGTGCTGCTCGCCGATACCGCCGCCCGCGCCGATGAGCGCACCATCAATCAAACCGCCGGTTTGATTATGAAAACGCTTTCCGAGTTTGGCATTCCCGCCACAGTGATTGGCTACCGCGTTGGTCCTGCGGTGACTCAATTTGCCGTGCAGCCCGGCTTCATCAAAAAACCCGGCACGGATGAAGAAGACGCGCAGCAAATGAAAGTCCGCGTGGCGCAAATTGCCGCGCTGCAAAAAGATATTGCGTTGGCGTTATCCGCCCAGCGGTTGAGAATTGAAGCGCCCGTTCCGGGAAAACCGTATGTCGGCATCGAAGTTCCCAACACGCACAGTTCGGTGGTGCGGATGCGCGCGCTGCTTGAATCGGACGCTTATTACAAAGTGGGCGCGCCGCTGACCATTGCCTTGGGGCGCGATGTTTCCGGTCAGCCATTAATGGCGGATTTGGCGCGAATGCCGCATTTATTAATTGCGGGCGCAACCGGTTCGGGAAAGTCGGTTTGCATTACGTCCATTGCCGCATGCCTTGCCATGAACAACACCCCGGAAGATTTGCGCATGGTGATGATTGACTCCAAAATGGTGGAGCTGATTCGCTTCAACGGGCTGCCGCATTTGTACGGCAAAGTGGAAACAAACATCGAACGCATTCTTGGCGTGCTGCGCTGGGTGGTGGTGGAAATGGAACACCGCTACC
>DAOTZP010000226.1:0-12110 GCA_034434265.1 Anaerolineales bacterium
CACAAATGCCCATTCTTCATCAGTTACATCACTTGGATACGGTTTTCTCGACATTCGCCGAGTTTACCATCCTAAAAGTGCATAACAGGCTCTAAAATGTAGCGCAAGTCTCCGACTTGTGCGGCAAATCAAAGATTTGCGCTACGCCTTGCTTGAAAAATAGGACACACCTTTTGGGGGCTAAATTTTTGGAAAATGTAGCCCAAGTCTCTGACTTGCGAGTTAAACATTTGCGCTAAAAATATTCTTCGGGGTGTTTGCGAATGCCTGCACATTTTCCAGCCGAAAAGTCAGGCGGGTTGTGTAAAGCGCGGTTGAGGACGTCGGGTGAGCTGGTGCAGCATGGCGAGTCCGGCTGTGCTGGCAAGCCCAAGCAGCAGACCGCCTATCCAAATGGCGCGGGGGGCAATGTTGTCGTTGAGGAATCCGCCGATGAGCGGGGCGAGGGTGCGGGCGATGCCCCAACTGAGCCAGTAGATGGACATATATCTGCCGCGCAAATCCGCGGGGGCAATGTCGGCTACATATTTGCTGGCAGTGGGGACGATGGTCAGCTCGCCAAAGGTCATTAAGACCATGCTCAACCAAAATCCCCAGAATTGATTCATCAGCCCGACGCTGCCCACGCTAAGCGCGTAAATGAGCATTCCCACGGCGGTGACGGGCAGGGTTTTGTATTTGCGCGTAATGAGCGTGACGGGATATTGAACAAATACGCACATGACGGCGTTTGTGGTTGGTATCCATCCGTACATGGATTCGGGAATGTTGAAATTGGTGTTGGTATATACCGGCATGAGAATCCAGACCATCATGGGGGCAATCATGCCGATGGATGCGAGCGCGACAAACGCCATATATTTTCTGTCTGCAAAGACGCGCAGGTATCCTTCGCGGCTGCGGATGGGGTCATCGGCGCTGTTTGTGTGTTCGGCGTATGCGTGGTGGAGCGTTTCATGGGCGAAGAACAACAAAAGCAGGCTGTACCCTATAAACCCAATGGCTGCGCCGTAAAATGCAAGGTTGTAGGATGTGGATGCAAGGAAGCCGCCGACTGCGGGTCCAATGCCAAAGGCGGCGTTGTTTGCAATGCGCGTGATGGAATATGCGTCCGTTCTTTTTTCTGAGGAAATCATATCCGCAAGCATGGCATCCGCGCCCACTTGATACAGCGGGTTGGATAAGCCGATAAATATCATCAGGGTGACGAAGTGCGGGTAGGTTTCTGCAAACATGAGAAAAAAATATGCAATCCCATTCACTGCAAGGCTGACAATCATCACAATTTTTCGCCCGATTTTGTCGGCAAGAGTTCCGGCTAAAAATGAAGCAAACAGCCCCGTGCCTGCATTGATGGAGATGAGGGTTGCCACGGCGCTGAGCGGCAGGTTGAGTTTTCCGCTGGCGTAGATGAGGAGGAAGGGCCATATCATGCTGCCCCCGGCTGTGCTGATGATAATTCCCGCCACCATCAGCCAGAATTGACGCGGGTATTCCGCGTAAAGCGATTTTAGTTTATACATGAAAATGATTGTATCAAACTTTCTCTTGACATTCTTTGCCCTTTTCCGTATAATAATAACCGCTTTCCTTGCTAGCTCAATCGGCGGAGCGAGCGGCTGTTAACCGCTAGGTTCCAGGTTCAAGTCCTGGGCAAGGAGCAGCAAAGCGGCAGTCTTATCCTTCAACGGGTAAGACTGTTTGTTTTTATCAAACCATTAAAACAAGAGGGGGAATCTTTTTTTACTCTTTCTGAAATCTTTATCAAGTCTTTATAATCCTGTTGTATCCTTTGATTGTAAGACAGGAACAAACCTGAATATTCACTCAAAGGAGTATGATTATGAAAAAGACAATTTGGATTGCGGTGTTTGTTGTGGCGCTGCTGGCTGCTTTTTGGGCTGGCACAGTTTTGGGAACCGGGTCGGTTTTTGCGCAAGATGTCACGCCTCCATTTGGCGGGCGCGGACCGATGATGGGAGACGGGCAGGAAGGTCCTCTGCATACGTTTATGGTGACGGAGTTTGCCAAAAAACTTGGACTGAATGTAAATGACATTAATACGCGGCTCGATGCGGGCGAAACCATGTACGATATTGCGCTCTCCGCTGGCGTTACGGCTGAGGAGTTCCCCGCAGTTATGGCGGAAGTCCGCGCAAATGCGTTGGATGCGGCTGTGAAGGCGAATGTCATCACCCAGGAGCAGGCGGATTGGATGAAGCAGCGCGGCTTTGGTCGCGGGGGCGGTCTGGGCAATGGAACCTGTGACGGGACAGGACCCCAAGGCGCGCGCGGACAGGGGCGCGGCATGATGAATGGCGGACGCTGGCAGCAGAATGTAAACCCATAAATTCTGTGATGATAAAAAACACGAGGGCAAACATTTACCCTCGTGTTTTTTTATTTTTGCAGCGAAAGTTTATGCGTTTACAACGCCCAAGCCAGCATCATGCCAAAAATGGCGATTATTAACCCGATATGTAAAAATAAATTTGTGGTGACGATGATACTGCCGGGGAAGACAAATTGTAAAATGAGATTAAGGAAGATAAGCCCCAGCCCGATAAGCGGTAAAAGTCCTTTGCGGTGGGCAAGGTATTCGGACATGTTATCGAGAAATTTGGATAAAAATTTAGCCATTATTCTTCTTCCTCCAAAAGATTTTCTTGTACGGCAAGCGTTGTTTTTTGCGGTTGCGCGGCATTTAATTCAAAGTGGATAAATTGAGCCAAAAGCCTGCCCGGAATTCTGCCGCGCATGATAACGCCGCCCCGTTCATGGTCCACTTGTTCCACTTGCCCCAGCTCGTGGAAAAGCGAGATTAAAGCCCCTTGTTGATACGGCAGGCGGACATGGATGGGCGTATAAGATTCATATAGCTCGGCGCGTAACATCTGTAAAAGTTCCTTGATGCCCGTCCCATCTTTTGCCGAGATGGCGGCAGCTTTGGGGAATCTCTTTAAGATTTCGCGCGCATTTTCCGGGCTGCGCAGCAAGTCGGACTTGTTGAGCGCCGTTATCATTGGAATATGCGCCGCGTCAATTTCCTTTAAGGTCTCTTGCACAGCCTGATATTGGTTGAGCGCGTTGGGGTGGGAAATATCCACCACATGCAGCAGCAAATCGGCTTCGGCAATTTCTTCCAGCGTGGCGTGAAACGCGGCAATGAGCGCGGTGGGCAGTTTTTGAATAAAGCCCACCGTATCGGTGAAGAGCGCCAAATCGCCGCCGGGCAGTTCCACGCGGCGGGTGGTTGGGTCAAGCGTGGCAAAGAGTTGATTCGCCGCATACACATCTGATTTGGCAATCTTGTTCAACAGGGTGGATTTTCCCGCGTTGGTATAGCCGACAAACGCCACAGTCGGTATTCGGGAGCGTTTTCTTTGCGCGCGGTATCTCGTGCGGTGCGCTTCCACCTTTGCCAACTCGCCTTTGATGTGACTGATGCGCTTGCGGATGGCGCGTTTGTCCACTTCGAGCTGGGTTTCGCCGGGACCGCGCAGACCCACTCCGCCCGTTGAACCGGCGCGTCCGCCGCCGCCGCCCGCTTGTCTTTCAAGGTGAGTCCACGCGCGGGTCAGTCTCGGCAGGTTGTATTCGTATTGCGCGAGTTCCACTTGCAACATGCCTTCACTGGTGTGGGCGTGCTGGGCAAAAATATCGAGGATGAGCGCGGTGCGGTCAATGACGCGTATTTTGAGGGCTTTTTCCAGTTCGCGCTGGTGGCGGGGGGAAAGTTCATCATCAAAGATGATGACATCCGCCAGCGTTTCTTCGGCGAGCGCTTTCAGTTCCTGCACTTTGCCGGGACCAATGTATGTGACATTGTGCGGGTGTTCGAGCTTTTGGGTCAGTTCGCCAATCACATCCACACCGGCGGTATCTGCCAGCAGGGCAAGCTCGGCGAGGGAATCTTCAAGCGGGAGCAAGGTCTGCGCGCCGCGAATTTCCACGCCTACTAAAAAGGCGCGTTCACGCGGCGGTGTGGTCGGTTGCGGAAATCGTTTTGCCATGTATTAACTTTCCAATTTTTTTTGAGCGTCATTAAATAATTTTGCCACGCGCGGGTTTGTCGGTTCGGCGCGGGTGGGCAGCAGGATGTGAAAAGTGGAGCCGGGCAGTTTGATTTCGTCATACCCGTCGGATTCGACCCAAATGGAACCACCATGCGCTTCGATGATTCCTTTGGCAATGGATAAACCCAGCCCGGGACCGCCGCCTTTGAATTTTGTCTTGCCGCTGGAATGTAAATCGGTGCGCCCGAGCTGCCCGAATTTTTCAAAAATCTCTTTTTGATATTTGGGCGGAATGCCAATGCCCGTATCGGTGACTGTAATTTCAATAAAGCCGGGCAGCGAGCGCCCGTCAATGGTGATAATTCCGCCGTCGGGCGTGAATTTAATTGCGTTCATTGCCACGTTTTGCAGCGCCTGATACAGCCGCTCCGCGTCGCCGTATATCATTGTGTCGTGTCCTTCAAATTCATGAATGGTCAAATGCTGTTTGCGCTGGGCAATGATATTTTTCAAGTCGTTTTGCAGCAGCGTGAACAGGTGCGAAATCCACATTGGCTGAATGTTTAGTTTTAATAGGTCATTATCAATCAGCGAAACATCGAGCATGTCGTCAATAATGCGGCGCATTCGCCCGATGCCTTTTTGCATTCCGTTCAGCAAACTGTCTGTTTCCGCCTGCCCTGCGGCGGATTTCATATCCGCCATCATGGTGGCGTAGCCTTCAATCAGCGTGAGCGGAGTTTTGAGTTCGTGCGCGGTGACGGAAATAAAATTGGACTTTTTACGGTCAAGTTCTTTCAGCTTTTCCTGCGCTTTTTCCAGCTCATTGGAAATATGCGCAACGCGGGCTTCCATTTCGTAACGGGCGGCCACGCTCAGGCTGTGCGTAAAGACGGGCATAATTTCCGCAATCAACTCCAAGCCTTTATCGGGGGCGAGGTTTTCGCGGGCGACCTCTATGGTGAGCGTAATGATGCGGTTGAGGATAAACGAAACGTAATATGCTCCTTCTTCCAAGTGTGTCTCGGTGGGGGAGCGTCCCCAATCATACAAAATTGCATCCAGCCAGGCTGTGTTGCCGGTGGAAACGGTTTGTTCCAGCAGGTCATAGAATCTTTCCAGCTGTCCCATAAAACTGGCGCGCACATCTTCCCTGCTGGCAAGGTCGCGGGAAACTTTTTCCATCCAGGCGGCGCGGATTTGCTTAAGGGAATTTTGGGCGGTCATTGGCTTAAGTGTACGCCCTGTTTGGCTTTTTGGCTATGCTTTTTTGACCTCAGCTATTCACTTAATTTTCGCTCTCGTCTATACTTGTGATTGATATGAAATCAGTCAAACATAAATCTAAATTAAATGGCGCGGTGTTCACCCCGCCGTATCTTGCCAATATTATTTTGGATATGGCTGGCTATACGGGGAATGTGCTGAAAAAGCACGTCATGGATAACAGTTGCGGCGATGGCGCGTTTTTGATTTTGGCGGTTCAGCGCTATTGCGAAACGTTTTTGAAACAATTCCAAAATGCGGCGGAATTAAAAAATCAATTGGAGACTTATTTTCACGGAATTGACAATGACAGCGACTCTGTAAAACAATGTATTGCCAATTTGAACGCAGCCGCAAAAAACTATGGCGTTGAGAATGTCCATTGGGATGTTTCCTGCGCCGATACCCTTAAGGTCACAAAATATAACGGGTTAATGGACTTTGTTGTCGGCAACCCCCCCTTACATCCGCGTGCGCAATCTGGCGGGTTCGTATGACCTTGCCAAGCAATTTTCCTTTGCCTCCAAAGGCATGACAGATTTGTATATTGTCTTTTTTGAAATCGGCTTTCGGATGTTGGGCAAAAAAGGCAAAATGGCGCTGATTACCCCCAGCTCTTTTTTGCGCAGCAAGGCGGGAACAAATTTACGCAAATATATTTACAACAGCCGTTGTCTTGCCAAAGCGCTGGATTTGGGACACTTTCAACCGTTTAATGCCACAACTTATACGCTTGTCAGCGTGTTTGAAAATAACCGCGCCCATGATAGCGTTGAATATTTTGTTTTTGATGAAGAAAAGATGACGCCAGTATTTCAAGAGCATTTAAGGTACGAGGATATTTTCGTGCGTGGAAAAATGTTTTTTTCAAAATCTGAAAATCTGCGCTTTTTGCACGAGGTCGAGGAGCGCTTTTCACGGCGCGGGAATCGCAGCGTCATCATAAAAAACGGGTTCGCCACACTGTCTGATAAAGTGTTTATCGGCAACTTTGATTTTTCAGAAGGAACGATTGATGTGCTAAAAGCCTCTACCGGAAAATGGCAAAAATGTATTTTTCCATACCACCAAAACGGCTCCCCAATGCGCCTTGAGGAGTTTTCCCGGTTCAGGCAGGCTTTTGAGCATCTGAAAAAGAATAAACACATCTTGTTAAAACGGGGTATAGAAAATCCGAATCAATGGTTTTTGTTTGGGCGCACACAAGCCATTAAGGATGTTTTTGTTCATAAGCTTGCAATCAATACGCTCATCAAAAACACGCGCAGCATAAAACTGACCGCCGTGGAGGAAGGCAAAGGCGTTTACGGCGGCTTGTATATTTTATCGAACCATCCGGAATCAAAAATCAGGCAGGCGCTTGTATCCGATGAGTTTATTGAATACTTGCGTTTGCTTAAGAATTACAAGAGCGGCGGATATTACACATTTTCTTCCCTTGAGTTGGAAAAATACCTTAGCTATAAATTGGAGAAGCCACCTTATGGGCAACTCGGACTTTTTGAAAATCGTACATCAAAAGCATGTAACTATTTTTGTTCCACAACCCAATGCCAGAGCGTATTGCCCACCGCTTCCAAACTTTCTGCTGATACTTTGTCCAGCGTGTCTTCCGTTGTGTGCCAGTAGGGGTAATCAAAATCAATCACATCCACCGCGGGAATGCCCATCTCAAGGAAGGGAGTGTGGTCGTCGAGGATGCTGTATTTTTCCTCGTTAATAAACTGCGGGTAGCCAAGTTCGTTTGCTTTCTTCCAAATTTCCGCGCGGATTTGCTCATTCGAATTTTTTTCAAAATAAATATTCAAGTCCGCATCGCCTATCATATCCACAATCACCACGGCGTTTGGGGTAAAGTCCATTTCCTCCGCAAAGGCGCGCGAGCCGAGTATCCAATCCCAGCCTTCAATGCGCCCGTTGTCTTCCGCATCGAAAAAGACCAGCCATGTAGAATCAATTTCAGGGGGGAGCGTTCGCGCAAGTTCAAGCAAAACCGCCACGCCGGATGCGCCGTCGTTTGCTCCCGGCACAGGCTGTTTGCGTTTGCTTTCATCCGGGTCGTGGTCGGCGAAAAAGCGCGTATCATAATGCGCGCCGAGCAAAATCTGCGGGGAGGATTCGCTTCGCTTTGCAATGATATTTCGGATGGAATGTCCCAGCCGCGTTGTTTCGAAACTCCACCCGCCAGCCCGCGGATTCCAACTCCCCGCGAATATACTCCTGCACCCGGGCATGACCTTCCGTGCCGGGCGCGCGCGAGCCGAGTTCCACCTGCCTGCGAACATCTTCATACGCGCGGCTGCCGTCAAATTGATTTGGGGTTTCCGCCTGCATGTTGAACGCATAGGCATACCACCCGCCGACAAGCAGAAACATTAAACCGACAAGAATTGCATACAGGGCGATTGATTTTTTATTCATGCAAGATTTTCATCCAAATATTTTTTTAACATTCTGGCGGAGCGTTCCGCATATTGTTGACCGCGCTCGCGTTTGCCTGTTTTCTTTTCAAACTCCATTGGCGGCAAAATTCCAAAGTTCGCTTTCATGGGTTGAAAATCCTTCAAATCCGCGTGGGTGACATAATGGCACAACGCGCCGAGCATGGTCTCTTGCGGAAGCGTCAGCGGCGTTTTGTTTTGCAAAACCCTTGCGGCGTTAATGCCCGCCAGCAAACCGGTGGCAATGTTTCCCATGTAGCCTTCCACGCCCGTAATTTGCCCCGCGAAGAATAAATCATCGCGGGTGATGTGCTGCAGCGTGGGGCGCAGCAGTTTTGGCGAGGCAATGAACGTATTGCGGTGCATTTGACCGTATCGCTCAAACTCTGCATTTTGCAAGCCGGGAATCATGCGCAGCACGCGGCGCTGTTCGGGAAATTTCAAATTCGTTTGAAAGCCCACAAGGTTATACAAACTGCCTGCCAAATTATCCTGCCGCAGTTGAACCACCGCATACGGGCGTTTGCCTGTGCGCGGGTCGCGCAGCCCCACCGGGCGCATGGGACCAAACGCCAGCGAGTCTTCGCCGCGCTCGGCGATGATTTCCACAGGCAGGCAGCCTTCAAAAAAATGCCCCGCTTTCACACCGGAACGAATTGCGTCTTCAAACGCGCGCAATTCAATTCTTTCCGCCTGCTTAAGCGCGGAAACAAAGGCATAGTATTCTTCTTTGGTAAACGGGCAGTTGATGTAGTCGCCTTCTTCCTGCCCGCCTTTTTCATACCGCGAAGCCCGGAACGCGATGCTCATATCAATCGAGTTGACGTGAACAATGGGCGCAATGGCATCGAAGAAAAATAAATGTTCCTCTCCGCTCAGTTGGGCAATGGAGCGTGAAAGACTTTCCGATGTGAGCGGACCGCTTGCCACAATGACAGGCGTGTTGGGAATCTCTTTCACTTCTTCGCGGATGATTTGAATATTTGGATGGCTTTCAATTTTCCGCGTCACCGCCTGCGCAAACGCTTCACGGTCCACCGCCAGGGCGGCGCCTGCGGGCAGCGCGGTTTGCCCGGCGCATTCCAGCAGCAGCGAGTTTAGTTCGCGCAGTTCATTTTTTAACACGCCTGAGGCGCGGTCGGGCAAATTTGAGCCAAGTGAGTTTGAGCAGACCAGCTCCGCCAAATTGCCGCTTAAGTGCGCGCCGGTTGGGGTGAAGGGGCGCATTTCGTACAGCAAAACCTCAATGCCTTGCCGGGCGGCTTGCCACGCGGCTTCGCTGCCTGCCAAACCGCCGCCAATAATGGTCAATTTTGTCATGGCATGATTCTACCAGCTCCGTTATAAGTAGTTTGCGGTGTGTTCTTTTACAGAATGTGACAGCTGAACGCCAGCCATAAGCCATCTTCCGCTGTCAGCGGTCAAGTTTTGTTAAATTTCTTTTGCCTTTTTACATCGTTGGAAAAACAAACGCGCTTTGGCTTGCTCGTAAAGTATAATTTAAGCATCCATGCAAAGTAAACCCGGCATCGAATCACACCTAAAAGACGCGGCGCAACTTTCACGTGCGCATTGGGCGGCATTCGCCGAGCGTGTGGGCGGCGCGTGGATGCTTCATGCCTCTTATCGCCTTTCGCGTTCCGCGCAAAATGAATTGATTTCGCTTATGGCGCGCGCCTCGGTGGATGCGTGGTTATGCGGCGCGCTCAGCGGGGGACATTCCCGTTCCACTTCCGTTCCATCTGATATTAAAGTCAACGCGCGGAAAATTTTCGCATTTCCCGTTTCCGGCACTTCGCAGGCAATTTTGGTTGGCGCCGAAAATCTGGATGCAAACTCCCGGCGTATTTGGAATTTGACGGCTTCTTTGCTCTCGCATAAATCCAGCCTGCCATCGCAGCCTTTACTGCCCGATTTGCAAGCCGGTCTCGCCGATGACCTTCCCCTTGCGATTGAAAAAGTCCTCAACACATTTGTGCAAACCATCAACTGTCAAGGCGCATGGATGGCAATTCGCCGCGGCGAATCGCTCGATATCCTTGCGCAGTGGAATGACCCCGGCGCGAAAAATGTTTCCCTTTTGATTGATTCAAACCCCATTTTGCGGCGCGTTAACCGTTCGCTTTCGGAAGTGGTGATTACGCGCGGACAGCCGAATTGGGACAACCTGCCGCATGGCACGCTGCGCCCAAATCAAGCCTGGGTGTGCCTGCCGCTTGTCATTGGTCAGCGTTTGATTGCTGTGGTTGCCCTTTGGCGGTCGAAGGAATTTTCCCGCGTGGAAATGGGGCAACTCCGCGACCTTGCCGCGCGCGCTTCTTCTTCGGTTGAAGTTTTAGTCACCTTTTTTGAAATGGGCGCGCACCTCAGGCGGCTTGGCTTGTTGAACGACTTTATGCTCACCGTCTCTGTGGCGCAAAATTTGGACCAGATAGCCCACCGCATGTTTGGCCTGCTTTCGCGCGCCTTCAATACGGAATTTATCGCGCTGTTTTTGCGCTCTTCTGACAGCCGCGTGCTGCGCGATTACCGCATGTTGGACGGCAGAATCAATGTGCTGAATATTCCGCTGAAAAAGCATTCCATCGAACCGATTTTGAGCGAAGGACGCGCGCGGCGCATTACCGATACCATCAAAGAACGCTTCATCCCCATTCACAAAGGCGCGCGTTCCGTATTAATCATCCCGTTAAAATATCGCGGGCAATCCATTGGGCTTTTGGTGATTGAAAACCAGCAGCCTGACGCATTCAGTCAATATGACGAGCATTTGATGATTGTCATCACAAGCCACCTGGCGGGGTTGATTGAATATACCCGCCTGCGCGAAGAAGCCGAAGGACGCGCCCGCAGCCTGACCTTGATTCATCAGGTGGTGCAGCAAGTCATCGGGCTGACCGACAAGCAGGAGGTGGCGTCCATCTCCGCAGATTTGGTCGCCCGGAATTTTGAATACGAGTTGGCGGTGATTCTCCTGCGAGACGAGCATGGCGAGCTCTCCATTCAAGGGATTGGAGGAACGAACGCGGCGCAGTTAAAAGAGTCATTGAACGGCGAAATGTTTTTTCGCGGGCAGGGAATTACGGGCAGGGTGGCGCAAACCGGCGAAAGCATACTGGTCAGCGATACTCATTTTGAGCGCCTGTATCAGCCTGTGCGCGGGTGGGAGGCTCGCTCCGAATTGTGTGTTGCCTTGAAAGACGGCGATACCATTTTGGGAATTGTGGATGTGGAAAGTCATTTGCCGAATATGTTCAGCCATAACGACCTTGTGGCAATGGAGTCGCTGGCGGGCATCCTTTCTTCCGTGGTGAGCAGCGCCAATCAATATCAAAAATTGCAGGAGACAATCACCCAGCTTCGCGCCGCAGAAATCGAGCTCAACGCCCGCATGGAAGCCCAGCGCGCGGCGGAAAACAAGTTGCTGCAAGCCGCCAAACTTGCCGCAGTTGGAGAAATGGCGGCAGGCATTGCGCACGAGCTCAACAATCCATTGACGACGGTGATTGGTTTTTCGGAATTGATTTTTAACGACTTGAAACCCAAAGCGCCTTACTATCAGGAAATGGAAATGGTGCTGCGCGAAGCCCGCCGCGCCAGCGGCGTTGTGCGCCGCTTGCTGGATTTTTCACGGCAGGGCGAGCGCGTCCGCGCCCGCGCAGATTTGAATGAAATCATTTACGATGTGATTGCGCTCACACAGCATCTGCTGCGCAGCAACGGCGTCACCCTTTCCATGGCGCTGGATGGCGAACTGCCGTGGGTCTCGGTGGATTCAAACCAAATTAAACAAGTGCTGCTCAACTTGATTCATAACGCGCTGCAAGCCATGCCAAATGGGGGCGACCTGCAAGTCTCGACATATCTTGCAATCAAAGATGAGAAAAAATGGGCGGTGATGTCCGTTCGTGATACCGGCGTGGGAATTAAACCTGCTGAGATTGAGCGCGTTTTTGAGCCTTTCTTTACCACCAAAGCAAACAGCGGCGGCACCGGGCTGGGTCTTTCTGTCACCTATGGTATTGTCACTGACCATGGCGGTACAATTGAAGTGGAAAGCAAACTCGGCAAAGGTTCCACCTTTTCGGTCTGGCTGCCGTTATAAAATTCAAGAAATGGAATACAACGAGCGTTCATGGAAACTCCCCTCATCTTAGTTGTTGACGATGAACCCGGCATTGCGCTATTATGCAGCCGCTTGCTCACCCGCGCCGGTTACAAAGTGGAAACACAAACCGACCCGCGCGCCGCCATTGAATACCTTAAAGAAAACAAAATAGATTTGCTGCTGGTGGATATTCGTATGCCGGAAGTGGACGGCTTTGAGGTCATTCAACATTCACAGCGTTTGCAGCCGGATGCCGCCATTCTTATCATGACCGGGTAC
>DAOTZP010000227.1:0-7790 GCA_034434265.1 Anaerolineales bacterium
GCAACAAAAGACTGCCATCTTGGGGGCAGCCCTGTCCATCTTCTACAATCTGGTTCAGCCCCATGTCCGAACTTAAGTCCGAACCTCAGCCGTTTGCTTGACAATCTGTATAAGTGCGTGTAAAATCACGCACGCTTGATTGAACAAGCAAGCCGAGATAGCTCAGTTGGTAGAGCACGCGACTGAAAATCGCGGTGTCCCCAGTCCGATCCTGGGTCTCGGCACAGATGACCAAAGTGGTATAATATGGTCACATTGCGGGCGTAGTACAGTGGTAGTACGTCTCCTTGCCAAGGAGAAGGTCGTGAGTTCGAGTCTCATCGCCCGCTCAAAAAAAGAGGGTTGCGAGTTGAAGGATATTCAGCGCAGCCCTTTTTTGATAGGGCGTCGTGGCCAAGTGGTAAGGCAAGGGTCTGCAAAACCCTTATTCGCGGGTTCGAATCTCGCCGACGCCTCTGACTTGCTTTGAAGTTGTTTCAAAGCAAGTTTTTTTTTGAGTTAATCCCGCCCAAGCAAATATAAAATCTTGTTGCAGTTTTATAAAAATCACCCAAAATTGCCCAAAAGTGCAATACAATGTATTGGATTGTTCACGGAATGAGGTAACAATGAAAAAACCGATTGAGTTGAAATCGGACGACCCAATTATACAAACACTCCCCTTTAAGCCTTATCGAAGTATTGTACAACGCAGGGTGGAGCCGTTTGCTCCAGCGGAAGGAGAGCCGCAAACCAAAGAAGTAAAAACGCCTTGGGGCGCTTCATTAACCATGAAAAAAGGCGATTTACTCATCAGCGAGCTGGATAAACCTGATGACGCCTGGCCCATTGACGCGGAGATTTTTGACAAGACCTATATGATTATTGCGCCCGGGTTTTGCATCAAGCGGGCGGTGACCTTACTGGTGCCGCTGACAGAAGTTACACAAGGGGATGAAGACCAACTGGTAACCGTGTACACCTTGGAGGGAAGTGAAACCGTGCGGGCGGGGGATTTTTTCCTCGCCAAGGGCGTCAAAAATGAAATCTGGCCCTATCCAAAAGACAAGGCGGCTGAAACAATGAGACCTGTCGAATGACAGGTCTCATTGTTTTTAGCGGGTCATTTCTTGCTGCCCTTGATAAGCATTTTGTCTGAAGGCGCTGAATTTTTATCCTGCGGCTTCCCTTCAATGTTTTTCGGCGGCGGGTTTTTTCCTTCTTCAATCAAGCGCTGCAACGCAGAATCGACAAAGTTGGAAACGTATTTGGCGGGGTTCAGTTGTTCAATCCTTCCGCCCATGTCGCGCATAAGGTCAATCATGTGATTGACCAGGCGCACATCACGGTCTTTGCTTTGACTGGCTTTGCCATCCCACAAGGCGAGCAAGCGGACGTTGTCAATGCCAAACTTAAGCGTGGAGTAGAGCATCCAGCGGTTGTTGCGTTCGTAGGGGTCATCCCCTTCTTTGGGGGCGCCCACGCTTTCAATTTGATAAATGTCATCCACCAACGGGTGATTGCGAATTTTATAGAAACGGTCCACCCATGCGTCCCCCGCAACAGAAACAAATCTGCGGATGTATGCCTGCTCCGGAATGGGAAGAAATACCTTTACATGCATACCCATTTCGGCGCATACTTCGGCAAAAATAATCTCGCTTCCAGCGGAAAGCCCGCTCAGGAAGGCGCGGTCATCAGGGCGGGCGCCAAGTTCTTCCAGTTTCTTGCGAATTTCGTTGCGAACAAGTGGTTCTTTTTCGTGTGGGAACATGCGGCTCTCTTTCCCGGGGTAATCCACCATGTAACCGGTAAAGAGAAAGCCTTTCCATTGATATTTTTCCTTGACGACTTTGGCGCTATCATACTGGCTCTCGTTATCTTCGTTATTGATACGGTTAATTTCAGCGCTGATTGTTTCAATTCCCGCCTGCACAAATTCAGGGCGCAATCCAAGGGACTTAAGCATTTCAAGCTGCCTAAGGGAGGAGGTTAAATCAGACAAATTGCGGCGCGATGCGGTTAACGCCTTTCGGTACGCGCGCACAACGGTGGAGACGCTTTCCGAAACAAGCACATACAATTCCGCCATTGAAACCAATGACCAGTAATCCGCGTTTTCGTCGTCGGTTTTTGCTTCAAGCGCAAAGGCAAGCGCGCCGCGCAATTCATCCAGCAGGTGGCGGATGCGGATGATGTCGGGGTCGGGGTCTTTCTTGTTGTCGTATTTATCCGCCAGATAGACAATGATGGTGCAAAGCGTCAGGGCGTTTACGCCGGGGTAGTAATTATTCAAGTCTATGCGAAAGCCTTTGATGTAAATATCCGCAGATTTAATTAACCAATGGTATGAATTAAACGCGGCTTTGATGCGGGCTTTTTTATTTTTGATGTGTATCCATGAATCGTTCCACATCTCTTTGTAAATTCTGCCCAGATAAGAAATGGCTTCGCTATCGTTGGGGTGTTCGCTCAACAGATTTTCAAGCTTGATGATTGCTTCTTCAGACCGCCCGATACGGTTCAGGTGAAACGCCTCTTGCCTGCGGAAGTTGATATTCTCGGCATTCACTTCCAATCCCTTGCGGTATTGCGCCAAAGCGAGCTCATGCCGCCCCAAATTGGCAAGGGCTTTTCCTGCTTCGCCAATTGCTTCTTCCTTAATTAGCGGGTTGCGAATTTCTTCAGTCAGCAGCAAGATGTTTCCAATCCGTTTGAGGCGCTGCGCAACAATGACACGTTCCTTCCATTCTTTGTATTCGCGCCAAAAGCCGGTCGCCAGCGGAGTGCGGAGCATCTTTTGGTCCGGCTCTTTTAAGCCGGAAAGCAAATTAAAAATGGGGCTGTGTACCGCGTCGCGGTCGGACATCCATGTATCTTTTGCCATGCGCGCGATGGCTTGAATATCCGCCTTAAGAAATGCCGGGTCGGGAACGCCGTCCGCCGTGATGTGATATGGCAGCGTGCGGACATTGAAAATATCAAAGGGCATGTACGAGCGCCCCGCCTGAATATGCACCACTCCCCTCTTGCGAAACGCATGGCGAATGCCCAGTTCGTAATACACATTGGCGTTATCAATACTTAAGTCGCACAGGCACAGGTCAGCCAGCAGAAGTTCCTGAAACATATCCGTCAAAATATCGCCCGAAGCTGTTTCTTCATCCGCGCGAAAGGCTTCAAAACCGGCTTCTTCCAACGCGGGTTTGATGAGAAATTTATAAATTGCGTTGAAATCATACAGCGAACCGTCGCCGCCTTTTTTCTTTCCAAACGGCATGACCACAAACGCATGAGGGCGGACCTCCGGACGAACCGGTTTGATAATTTGAGTCAATTGAGGCGAGGCAAGCTCCTGCGTGGTTTGTTCCGCGATGGGAACAGGGGCAGGCGCGGCAGGGGAAGCGGATTGCTGCGAAGCGGCGGGAGGAACGGGCTGTACAGAGGCATTATTGGTTGGGTCAGCCATGAGGTTTATCCTTTGGTATCAATGGTTTTGGGGTAACGCGCAAGCAAATCATTCAAAACGCTGGGAGGCGTATTTGGACCGATTTCAACGCCGCTAAATTCCTGCTGAATTTTTTCAAGGAAAGACGCCATGCCAAATTGCTTGTGCGCTTCTTGCAGTGATTTTTCAAACGCATCGCGCATGGCAGCCAGCTCCGCCTGCACCAATTCCGAAGAGGCTTCTTTGGCAAGCGCGCCAAGCGACTCTTCAAACGTTTCCTGCAATGTTTTGCCCGAAGATTCAAGGCGGTCCTCGACCATTTCCACTACCGCATCAGCGCGGGCTTTCTTCATCTTCTGGTCGGCATCCATCGATTCTTTAATGACGCGGTCAATCAGGCTGGCTTCTTTTTCCAGCGAGCTGCCTGCCAGCGCCTCTTGCATGGATTTGATGTACTCGACGTTTTGACTCCACAACACATCTTCGGTGGCTTTAACCATCTGGTTAAATTCGGCAGTCGTGCGTTCTTCGGGCTGCAGGTTTGCCCAGTGGTCATACACAACCGTCAATTCCATAATCACTTTGCTGTAATTGCGAATCACTTCATCAAGGTTGCGAAGTTCCTGCCAAGCCAAAAATCCGGCGGTTAAGGCAGCGGTAAACGCCACCCACAAGCTGAAAGGTCCCTCAATCGCGCCATCCAGCGCGACCAAAAAGGCGCTTGCCCCGGCGGTTGAATAAATGAACCAAAGCAGGCGGGTGCGTTCAGATTCGTACTGATTGATTTTTTTGATGTGCCATGCCAGCTGATTTTCAAGGCGGCAGCGATAATACTGGTCGCCGGTCAGGTCATCAAACCCGTAATCACTGTTGGGGTCTTCCGGGTCATAATAAGGGGGCAATTGCCCGACATAAGGTTTAAGAATAAACTCGCCGCCCATACCCCGAAATACCTGACGTTGAATTTCAATCAACCGTTTTTCCAGCCAGGCGCGGCGGTCAGGGTTGTTTTGTAACACCGTGCGGTAGAGATAAATTTCTTTTTGAATTTCTTCCGCGCCCGCGCGCGAAATCAACCAATCGCCGTTGGAGAAGCGTTTGCTGGTGACGCTTGCCAAAATCGAGCCGATGATTGGAGAAAGAATTAAAAACAATTTAAGGATGAAACTTCCAATCGCGGGGAAGTTCGGCGGGTACGTTTCGACCAAAATGGCAAACATGGTTGCCAAAATGCCCATGACGATAATCCAGCGGCGCATTTGCAAATACGCTTTTGAGCGCTTTAGAGACGCCTCATTAAGTTGCGCGTATCGCGTCCACGCGGTAATAAGAATGGGGGCGACTTGTGGTTGATTTTCCATAACAGATACTCCCAGAGTTTAGTTGTTGCCTTCCGGCAGGTTGGGGCAAATCAGGCGATATTCGGCTTCGCCGAATAAAGTTTTCCATGTGGGTAAATCCAGATTTTCGACCAAATGCTGGCAGGCTGTTTCGGTGATTGTTTCAGCATAAATGGGTTGTATGGAGGAAAGGTCCCATAAGCTAATTGTTTTGTCTGAAGCGGTTGCAAGCCGCATTCCGTCGGGGGAAAACGAAAGCCCCGTCACTTCCGCAACGTGGCGCAGCCGCGCTATTTCTTGCATCTTATTTAAATCAATCAGGTAGGCGTTGCCCGTAAAATCTCCAACCGCAAGGTATTTTCCATCCGGGCGAAACGCGCCATCGGATAAATTTTCAATGGTATGGAAGATATGTTCGCTTTTTTGGAAAGCGCCGTCTTCCACACTCCACAGCTGAATAGATGCTTCTGAACCGCCGGTGGCAAGCCATGTACCATCCGGGCTAAACTTGACAACGTTTGTCCCTCCCAGCTGGTCAAGGGTCGTCAGTTGTTGTTTGGTTGTCAGGTCCCAAACTTGGTTGGCGTAACCCTCATCCATGCCGATGACAAGGTACTTCCCGTCAGGCGAAATATCCATTGCAAGGATAATGCCCTCGGTTTGCAAACTGTCCAGTTTGCCGCCTGTTTCAACGTCCCAGAAATATATCAAGCCGTTTTCGTCTGCGGTGGCAATTTTTTTGCTATCCGGGAAAAATGTAATCGCGCTAATGTGTTCCTTGTCATGCGTCAAGAAGAATTTCTTTGCGCCATCCATGCCTGACAGGGTTACGCGGTTATATTCCGGCAGGTTGCTGTCCGCTTCCACAACTGCAGCCCACTGCGCGTTATCGCTCACCTCCATGCCTTCGGTTAAAACTTTTGCATCAATCAGCGATTTGCGCCCGTCATTTGGCTGCCCAATTTGGTCCACCGGAAACAGGCTTACCTTTTTATCATCCGCATTGGCAAGCAGCCATTTTCCGTCAGGGCTAAAGTGGACTTTATGCAAATATTCAGTAAAGCGAATCAGCGCAACCCGGTTGTGCAGGCTGGAAATATCCCAAAGCGTCAAGTTGCCAAGGTCATCCCCGACAATGAGACGGGTGGTGGACGGATTAAATTCAATGGCGGAACCAACCCCCTTAACGGGGACTTGAATCATCTCAGCGCCGCTGAACGAGTCCCAAATACGGGCGGTATGGTCGTAACCGGTTGAGGCAATCCACTGCCCGTCGGAGCTAATCCGCGCTTTGGTGACAAAGCTGTCATGTTCCATGCGGATTTTTTCCTGCCCGCTGGCGGTATCAAACACGCGGACTGTGCCATCATCCGAAACGGTGACAAACCATGAACCATCGGAAGAAAACGCGGTGTATTCCACCCAATCGCCATGCGTGATGGAATATTTTTGCGTGCCTTCGCCAATTTTGAAAGCGCGGGCGGTGCTGTCTGAGCTGGCGCTGATGACCCACTTTCCATCGGGGCTGAATGAAATGTCGAAGACTTCGCCATTGTGCAACGGTCCGGGAATGGAGCGGTTGTTTTGAATATCCCACACGGAGACTGTGCCGCTTGCCTGAGCGATAGCCATGTATCTGCCCGCCGCGCCAAAATCAATTTTGTACACATCGCTGGGCATGACAATGTTTGCAATGATTTTGGTCTGTTTCATATCCAGCAAGCTAATTCCATAACTTGCGCCAACACCCAGCCATTCGCCGTTGGGGTGCGCGCTTAAGTCCCATACCACGCCATCCAATTCAAATGTGTAAATGAGGCTGCCGGTGTTTGCGTCCCAGAGTTTGACCTCGCCTTCTGATGAGCCTGTAGCAATATACGCGCCGTCGCGGCTGAATACCGAGTCGTAAATTGCGCCTTTCTGCTCGGTGCAAAAGAATTGCGAGCCGTCTTCGGCGCTCCATACGCAGGCTTTTCCGCCTTCATCAGATGTGACAAATTTTGTGCGGTCCGGGCTGGTTTGAATTTTGGTAATGCCCGCGCCCAGTTTCATTTGTTTTAATGGAACGGGCAATATGGAAAGATTTGTCCGCAGCACATCTTCGGCTTCATGCAAGCCGGGCAGGCGGGTGTATGCATCCACAGCCAGCAAGGTGCTGACGTGCAGTTTTCCGGCTTGTGTTTGGTACAAATAGGCTTCAGATGCGTTGCGCTGCGCCTGCGCTTTATTTGCTTCTTCCTGCGCTATCTTTTCGTTTTGTTGAGCGATTTTCGCGTTTTCTTCGGCAATTTTTTGCTGTTCGGCGCGGGCGGCTTCTTTTTCAACGGCAAGCGCTTCATTCGCTTTGGCAATGCGCTCATTTTCCTGCGCCACGCCGCGTTGAATAAACGCATAAACGCCCATCATAATACTGATGACCAGCGCAATGCCAACGCCAATGGTTAAATTGCGCTGACGGCGCACGGCGACCTTGCGGCTTTCGTGAACATATTCCGCTTGCAAGGGTACAATGCTGCGTCCGGCGTCTGCATCGGCTTTGGTTGCCCATTGTTCGGCGTCATTCAAATCGGCGCCTTGCAGCAAGTAGCTGATATTGCGGTTTTTGCTTTCCCATTCCACCGAGCGCTGCAGCAGGCGCGTATGTTGATGAATCCAGCCGAGGTCGGTTTGAATGGTCTCAACCAGTTTGGGAAGCGTTGCTTCGTAATCGTCTTTTTCAGGACGCATATACACCCAATTGGTCGAAGCCAACTTGGGGTGCATCTCCTGACCTTTTTGCGGTTCAAGCAAAAGAATGGGGATGATTTTTTTATTATATTTTAGACCGAGTTCCAGCTCGTCCGCGCAAACTTTGGAGCTGAGGGAATCGGGGCTGATGACAAAAAGAAACGCATCGGCGGATTCAATGGCGGCGGTAATTTCAGCCATCCAGTCGGAACTGAGGGGAATTCCTTCCCAATCCACCCATGCGTCAATCCCTGCCGAATCCAAAGAGTCGTTTAATTTCTTAACAAACTCTTTGT
>DAOTZP010000228.1:0-2449 GCA_034434265.1 Anaerolineales bacterium
AGGGAATAGGTGTTGATGGGCGTGTCGGCGTGCAGAATTTTTACATGCTGCGGCAGCGGTTGAAAGCGGGCAAGGTGGCGCATTTCCGATTCGATGAATTCGCGTTTGCCTTCAAAGGCGTGTTTTAAGATGTTTAGCGGGTGCAGTTTGATGAGCCAGTTTAGGTTTTGGTTTTCCACCGCGCAGCGCGCGGCTTGCGCCAGCCATTCATCGAAGCTCTCGAACAGGTCTTCGCCGAAGAAGAATGCGCCATCCCATGAGATGTGCGCGAATATTACCGCCGTTTTTTTGGCAGGGTCCAATTGCAGCATTTGGCGCGCTTCTTGCGGCGTCACCTGGCTTTTGCCGGATTGCAGGCGGCGGATGTCCATATTTGATGTTTCGTCGTATCGCGCGCGAAATTCGAGCTGGATGTCGCGTTCCATTGTTTCGCTGAACGGCTGCTTTTTAATGCTTTCCCAATTTTTTTTTGAGATGGAAAATTCGTGGTCTCTGGTGGTTTCGCCCGCCGAGTAGCGCTTGAATATCCACGCCCCTTTGCGCTGCGCGTTTGCGATGACGAGGCAGTCAATTCCCTTTTGCAGGGCAACATCCAAAATCGGTCCGCTTGGGACGTAGCCAATATCGCGCAGCAGAATTTTTTTTATGGGGCAGCCGCCGAATAAAACCTCCGCCGCCATTGCGCTGGCAACGGCGCGGTATAAGTTTTGTTCAAAGGTAGCGCGGAAGAGCGGCTCGTTTAGGTCAACGGGGAAATACTTCAACGAGCGGCAGGTGCGGGAGAGGGCATACTTGCCCACCGGAATTCCTTTGTAAGCGCATTGTGTGACGCTTGCAACGCTTAATGAGTCGGGCATGATTTCGCGGAATGCCGCTTGGGCTTTTTCCATATCCGCGTTTTTTTTCAGGTATTTGTTCCATTCAATATAATTTGAAATTCCAAACAGGGAAAAATACCTTCGGGCGTTGTTGAAGTTATTATGATTGACAACAAGCGGCGTGTAGCCTTCCAGTTGCATGGTCTTTGCCAGCAGCGCGTGAAATTTTGCCTGCATGGGAATATTGGTCATGCTGAATATGGCAAAATACTTGTCGCCCGTTTCATATTCTTTGCCGCTGCCGATGAATTTTCCCAACTTGCGCCGCATGGCGAGATAATCCGCCCAAAATTCAAAGTTGGTGGTTTTATTCAGCCAGATGTATGGCTTTGAAGCGCGGATTGACCTGTGGCTCATGGCTTGTTAAGAAAGGCGCGCGCGACTGGAATGCGCGGCGTTCCCTGCGCGAGCATTGCCAGTTTTGTGCCTTCCAACCAAAAAAGCGGATGTGTGCCGCGCAGCATGTGCAGCGCGTTTACAACCGTTGGCATGGCGCCGGGCAAATAATCGTGAAAGAGGATGATGCCGCCTTCCGCCCGCAGTAATTGTTTGGCGGTTTGGGCGTCTTGCAGCACGGCTTCGGTGGCGTGATTCCCGTCCACAAATACAACGTCGTATTTTCCGATTTCGCCGCGAAAGTCATACAGCGATGAATCTCCGCGAAGTAATGTGATTTTTTTTTCAGCCGCTTCGGGCAGGTTTGATAAAAATTTGGCGTTTGCCAGAAGGCTTTCTTTTTTTTGGCTGGCGGGCATTTTATTTACGGAGTTTGTTTGTTCGGGCGCAAGGTCCATGCTTGTCAGTGAGCCGCCCCCCCGCAGATTGATGGCAACGTTGCGCGCCGTTCTGCCTTCTGACGTGCCGATTTCAAAAAAGCGGATGTCTTCGAGACTGCCCGCCAAATAGCCGAATAAAACCAGTTCTATCAATCGGCAGCCGGTGGGCGTGGATGCCGGATGAAAAACGGTTACGGTGGAGTTTCCAAACCCCGGAAACGCTTCCTCGATTTTGATTTTTGGAAGGGGAGTTTCTTGTTTTTTGAGCGAGTTGAATATTGACTTGATGATTTTTTTCATTTTTGAGTTTGCAGGCGGAACATTTTTTTTGCGCGTCTAAAAATTTCCGCCTCAAAAAAACTGGCGCGGCGGTCGAGCCGCTTCAATGCCGGATGCGGCGGCGGCAGATTCAACGGTGAGGGCGCGGCGGCAGGCGGGCGGTTTGCGCGCAGCGTTTCAAGCAACATCCGCCATTTTTTTGCTGTGGCTGTTATTTCATATTCTTCGGCAAAGGTTTGCCGCGCCTCTTGCGAAAGCCTTGCCCACAACTGCGGCGATTCTTTCAAGCGGGCGATTGCGTTTATAAAATCGTCCCCGCGGTTGTTCACCAAAAGCCCGTTTTTATTATCCGTTATCACTTCGGGGATGCCGCTGGCGATGTTCAAACACACCGGCGCAAGCCCGCATGACATGGCTTCGAGCAGCGCGACAGGCAGCCCTTCATAATCCGAGAGCAGCACAAAAACATGCGCGGAAACGAGCGCTTCCATCACTTGGTTTGAATTCAGCCGCCCG
>DAOTZP010000229.1:0-3087 GCA_034434265.1 Anaerolineales bacterium
CGACGAGCGCAATCCCCGCCTGTGCCAATGCTTCGCCCACCGTTTCAGCAGATGAGAAAATGACATATTCGCTCCCGCCAATTGTCACTTTCAGCGGGCGGGCGGGGCGGTAGGCAATGTTCAACGGCTGTGTAATGACGGTATTTGCGGGCGGTTCAAGAAAATCATTTTGCGTCAAAATCAACCCCGCTTCTCTTAATGCTTCACCCACCGTCCACGCGGAAGTTTGAAAGGTCCGCCCGCCTTGCGGCGTGAATAACGTCAGCGTGTGGGCGCGACGCAGTTCAAGCTGGGTAAAACTTGCGGGGGGCAAAGGCTGGGTCATGGGATACGCCACCCCGTTGAAAAGAACGCGGTCGTTTGGCGAGGGCAAAACCCCCGCTTGTGTCAATATGTTCAGCGGAATGCGCTCATCCGTTTGCAAAGTTTTGATATTGTTTCCGTCCATCACGATAACTACGTTGGGCTGCGAAGCGCACGCCGCGCCGAATAAAAAAATCGCAAAGAAAAACATGCGCGCAATTTTCATGGGATGATTATAAACCGCCCGATGCGGTAAAATAAGAAATCTTTTTTTTTGCGGAGGCGCGCATGTCTTGGATTGAGATTGGAATTTCTTTCATCATTGCGATTCAAACAGCCGAATGGCTGACCCTTCCCATGCGTTTGTTTAGTTTTTTTGGCACGGAGGAATTCTTTTTGCTCACCCTGCCTTTGCTGTATTGGAGCGTGGATAGCGCGCTCGGCATTCGCGTTGGCATGATGCTGGTGACAAGCAATCTGGTGAACTACATCGGCAAGCTGTTGCTGATTGGTCCGCGCCCGTATTGGGTGAGCTCGCATGTGCGCGGCTTGTGGCCCGAAACATCGTTTGGCGTGCCTTCGGGTCACGCGCAAATTGCCGCGAGCGTGTGGGGCATTGCGGCGGCGTATGTTAAAAAAACGTGGGCGTGGATTGCCGCGCTTGTTGTCATTTTCTTCATTGGTTTTTCGCGCTTGTATCTCGGCTCTCACTTTCCGCATGACGTGTTGGTCGGCTGGGCGCTGGGCGGCTTGCTGCTTTGGATATTTGTAAAATTTTGGCAGCCTGTTCAAGATTGGGCGGCAAAAAAATCCATGCAGCAGCAAATTCTCATTGCGTTTTTTGTTTCGTTAATTTTCATTGCGCTCGGTTATGGAACATTTTTATTTCGCAGCGGCTACGAAATTCCGCAAACGTGGATTGATAACGCGCGCCTTGCAAGCGAGGAAGATTTGCCCGCGCCCGTTTCCGCCGAAAGCCCGTTCACATCCGCCGGCGTGTTTTTTGGATTTTGCGCCGGGCTGGCGTGGATGCACTCCCTCGGCGGTTATTCGGCGGATGGCTCGGTTTCCAAACGCGCTTTGCGCTACGTTCTGGGCTTGGCAGGCGTGGCGGTTTTATACGCCGGGCTGGGCGCGCTCTTTCCCCGCGGCGATGGTCTGATATTTTACGCGCTGCGCTACCTCCGCTATACGCTGGTTGGGTGGTGGGTGGCGGGCGGAGCGCCGTGGGTGTTTCGCCGCGTCAATCTGATATAATCGTTTCGCTTTTATTCCTTATTCTTTTTACAAAGGCTGTCCGATGACGCTAGAAAATAATTCCATCCTTCACAACCGCTACAAAATCAGCGGCATCCTTGGTCAGGGCGGCATGGGGTCTGTGTATCGCGCAATAGACCAAAACCTCAAAACCACAGTGGCAATTAAGGAAAACCTGTTTACCACTGAAGAATATGTCCGCCAGTTTCACCTCGAAGCGGTGATTCTTGCCAACCTGCGGCACCCCAACTTGCCGCGCGTGTATGACCATTTCACGGTTGGGGATGAAGGTCAATACCTTGTGATGGATTTCATCGAAGGCGAAGACCTGCGCGACCGCATGGAGCGCATGGGGCTGCTTTCCGAAGAAGACGCGGTTCAAATTGGCGCCGCCATTTGCGATGCGCTTTCGTACCTGCATTCGCGCCAGCCTCCCATTTTGCATCGTGATATTAAGCCGGGCAATGTCCGCATCACGCCCGATGGTCACATCTTTTTGGTGGATTTTGGTCTCGCCAAAGTGTATCAAAGCGCCAGTCAGGCAACCACCACCGGCGCGCGCGCCATGACTCCGGGCTATTCCCCGCCGGAACAATATGGCACGGCGCGGACAGATGCGCGCACCGATATTTACTCGCTGGGCGCGACGTTATACGCGGCGGTATGCGGCATCATCCCCGAAGACGCGCTTGCCCGCGCAATGGAAAACGCGCAACTCACGCCCGTCCGCACCCGCAACCCTAAAATCTCGCGCCGGTTTGCCGCCGCCATCGAAAAAGCCATGTCGGTGGACCCCAGCGACCGTTTTCAAACCGCCGAGGAATTTAAGAAAGCCTTGCTTAGCGCGGCATCCAAGGCTGTGCAAAATGCGGGCGCGTATGCGGTTTCCCCTCCGCCTGTTGCGGTCTCAATTCCTGAAGATGCCTCCAAGCAGCCGCCTGAACCTGCCAAAAAAGACCCGGCAAAGACGCCTGGTCCAATTCAGCCTTCCGCGCAGTTGGAAGAAAAGCCGTTCGTTTCGCCATTCAAAAAACAAAAAGAGCGCGAGAAAAAACGCCGTGCGGCGTTGCTCCGTTTTATCATTGTGCTGTTGGCTGCATTTATCATCGGAATTCCTATTCTCTTTCCCGGCGTTTTGCCAATGGAAGTGCGGCAGGCGATTCCCTTCCTTGCGCCCACCGCCACGCCGACTTTTACCGCCACGCCATCCCCCACATCCACTGCCACCTTAACGGCGACAGCCACGCTCACCCCAACCGATATTCCGCCGACGGCAACTTTTACGCCGACGAATACCCCCCTTCCGACTTTCACACCGGCTGGCGTTCTCCCCGTTCCGCAAACGGAAACGGCAACTCTGGAACCTTCGCCTACCCCCACTCTGGCGGTTACGCCCATTGGCGGCGGCATGGGGCAGATTGCCTACGCTTCCAATCGTTCCGGTCTTCCTCAAATTTATTTGTTGGATTTAGCCACCGAAAGCCTGACGCAAATCACCGAGATGGAAGAAGGCGCTTGCCAGCCTTC
>DAOTZP010000230.1:0-6477 GCA_034434265.1 Anaerolineales bacterium
GTTGGTGAACAAATGGGATACTATTGAAAAGAATAACGAAACAATGGAAGCCTATACGCAGCGCATCCGCCATGAATTGAATTTTATGGATTACGTCCCCATTCTTTTCATCTCCGCAAAAACCGGTCAGCGGGTGGACCAAGTGTTGCCAATAGCGCTGCGCGTGCAAGAAGAAAGGCTGGCGCGGTTAAGCACTTCCACCATCAATAAAATCATCCACAACGCGCAGGACGCGCACCCCCACCCCACACACGCCGGGCGCGCCTTAAAGATGTACTACGGCACGCAAGTCCGCAGCGACCCGCCGACTTTTCTCATTTATGTCAATGAGCCAAGTTTGATGCACTTTACTTATCTGCGCTATTTGGAAAATCAAATTCGCGCCGAGCATGGTTTTCTCGGCACGCCCATTCGGCTGGTGATAAAGGGGCGCCGCGAAGAATGAAAACCCTGCGCCTGACCATGCCCATGAGCAAAACTGCGCTGCAAGCTTTGCTCATGGTGTTTTTGTTCGCAGGGGCAATGGAAGCCGTTTCCAGAATTCCCGCGCTGCAAACTTTCCTGCAGCCGTATGAGTTTTACGGAAGCGCGCACCCGCAATTTGATATTCAGTTAAGAAATATTAAAGCGCGAAACAATCTGGAAGGAAAAATTGATTGTATTGTGATTGGCAATTCACAAACGTTATACGGCGTGAACCCCGAAGCAGTGGAGCAAGCTTATTTCACGCAAACGGGCAAACACATTACCTGTCAAAATTTTGGCAATGGCGGGGTTTTACCGAACACTGTGTATTCGTTGATAAACATTCTGATAAAACAATACCAGCCTGCCGTGGTGATTTTCGGAACAAGCGTGCTGGATTATTCCAGCAGCCAAAACGGCGGGGCGCACGCAAGCATCATGTCTTCGCCGTGGGTAAGGTATCAGATGGGAACTTTCTCCGTTGACGGCTGGCTCTTTGAATATTCCAGCGCGTACCGATATTATCGGGGAATTGACCAGTATGTATTCAGAAGCACCGCCTCACATCCAATTCAAATCAATGGGTATAGCAGCCAACCCATCCCCCGCAGCCAATTAAGCAAAGATGAGCAGTACGAGTATTTCAAAAACATGCTTCCTTCTTCCAAAAGGTTTTCCCAACAACAAATCGGCTTCTTGAAAAAAATCTTAAGGCTGCAAAACAGGCAAACTCAAATCATCCTTTTGGAAGCGCCGATTGAATACGCAATGTTTGAATTTTCCCCCAGACTGAAAAAAATGCACCCGGAGTTTTTGAAAATGGCAAAAAGCGCGGCGCGGAATGCGGGCGTGGACATTTGGCTGACGCAAAACGAGATGACGTTTGATGAAGAAATGTGGTACGACTTGATACATCTCAATCCCGCCGGGGCGCTGTTTTACAGTGAAATGATAGGCGATTCTCTTGCCAAAAACGCCGCGCTGTTTTCACAATAACAAGGCGGAATCCCAACCGATGGTTTCATTCTTCTCAAATTTATCAATCACATCGCTTTCTTTTTTTGTTTTTGTTCTGGTTGCGCTGGCAGCCTATTATCTTTTGCCGCCCAAATTCCAAAATCCGCTTTTGCTTTTCGCTTCATTTTTATTCTGCCTTTCATGGGACTGGACATTTGCCGCGGCGCTTTTCATTGTTTCCGTTTTTAATTATTTTGCAGCCATCAAAATCTCGGAAAAAACAGGGGAGGCAAAATTGCAATGGCTTTGGGCGTCCATTCTACTCAACATCGGTCTCCTGTTTCTTGGTAAAAATATACATCAGGCGGGATATTATTTCTTCAAAGCATTGCTGCGCATGGGGATAACGGAGAATTTTTATGAAGCAAATTTATTGCAGCCGATTGGAATTTCCTTTTACATCCTGCAGGCAATTTCATACCTTGTGGATGTGTATCGCGGGCAAATCCCCGTAAACCGTAATTTTATTGAAGTTTCGCTTTACCTTGCCTACTTTCCAAAACTATTAGCCGGACCGATTGAAAGAGCGCAGCCTTTCTTTACGCAATTGCGCGCGCAGCGAATCATCGAAAACCAACAGGCGACAGCCGGTTTAATCACAATTTTTACCGGCTTAATTCGCAAAATTGTCATCTCCGATTCAATTTTTGCCGCCATTCCGCCAAAGATATTTGAAACCCCGCAACATTTCTCCGCCGCAAACCTCATACTTTGGTGGCTGGTGTTCGTTTTTGTCATCTATAATGACTTTGCCGGTTACACAAGCATTGCGCGGGGCGTAAGCGGATTGTTTGGCATTTCGCTTTCGCAAAATTTTGAACAACCTTTCTTTTCCACAAGCTTTATTGACTTTTGGAATCGCTGGCATATATCGCTTTCAAACTGGCTGCGCGATTACATATACCTGCCCGTCAGCAGGTGGATGCTGCACCGCAACCCAAGCGGCAAATACCTTCCCAACTTAATCATCCCTCCGCTGGCGACCATGCTTGTCAGCGGCATTTGGCATGGAGCAACGCCCCAATTTTTACTGTGGGGCGCTTTGAACGGGCTGCTTCAAGCGGCGGAGCGCGTGCAAAAATCATGGAAAAAAGGCGGCGCGCCCGCCCCGCCAAAATGGAAAACCGCAGCGGGGGCGGCTGCTTCCATGTTTGTCATCATATTTATCAATATTCCGTTTAAGTTTGACATGGCGCAATCCATTACGTTTATACAGAAAGTATTTTCATTTGACGCAGCCGGAGTATCTTTAATTTTGTTCGTCAAACCGGCGCTGGCAATGCTGCTCTCTTTATATATGGATGGCGCGCAAAGCCGCCAAAAAGATGAAACCAGCTTTTTATTAATGCCCCAAAAAGCGCGGGCTTTTCTGCTTGCAGCGGGAATTCTGTTATTATTCTTAAGCACAAGGCAGCAAACCGCCGCGCCGTTTATTTATCAGGAGTTTTAAGTCATGGATGAAAACCAAATCAAGGAAAAATTAAAAAAATTCATCAGCACGGAAATTATGAACAACCCCGATTACGTCATTAAAGATGACGAAATGCTCATCACCAGCGGGTTGATGGATTCGTTTGCGCTTGCGCAAGTGGGCGTGTTTGCGGAAATTGAGTTTAACGTCTATATCCCCGACCCTGAACTGACAGTGGATAACATGAACACCATTAACGATATGTGCGCCAAAATCATGGCAAAAATGGGATAAGTATGCTCCACGCCAATATTCGCTCATTAATAGACGTTCTTAAAATTCAAGCGCGACAAAAACCAGACGAAACGGCGTATTGTTACCTGATTGACGGCGAAAACCTTGAAGAAAAAATTACATACGCCGAACTGGACCGCCGCGCGCGAATGTTTGCAGCCGCATTGCAAAAATCCGCCGCGCCCGGAGAGCGCGCTTTATTGCTCTACCCTTCCGGGCTGGAATTTGTGATTGCTTTTTTTGGATGTTTGTACGCAGGTGTCATTGCAGCCCCGGCAACCGTGCCGCACATGAAACGCTCCACGCCCCGCTTGCAATTAATGATGGATGACGCAGCCACGCACGTCGCCTGCACAACGCGCCGCGTGCATGAAAAAATCGCCCCGCTGTATGAATCAGACGGAACATTCGGCGAAGTCAGTTGGTTTATCAATGAAGACGCGGGTGAAAACGCGCCCGGCGGCTGGCAGGAACCTCCGCTTGCCGCAAACGACATTGCCTTTCTGCAATATACGTCCGGCTCCACCAGCGCGCCAAAAGGCGTAATGATTTCGCATTTCAACTTAATTCGCACAATTGAAGATATTGTCATTGGCGCTGACTTAAACAAAGCAAACGCCCTGGTCTCATGGCTGCCCATTTTTCATGACATGGGTCTCATCTATGCTTTATTATCTTCGCTATATGCTGGAATCCCATGTTACATCATGTCGCCTGTGGCGTTTCTTGAAAAACCAATCCGCTGGCTGGCAGCCATCTCGAAGTATCGCGCAACGCATACCGCCGCCCCAAACTTTGCGTATGACATCTGTGTTAAAAAAATTTCGGAAGAAGAAAAAGCCCCGCTTGATTTGAGCAGCCTGAAAAGCGCGCTCAACGCGGCGGAACCCGTGCGCCTGCAAACGATGAAAAACTTCGCCGCAGCATTTGAACAATGCGGATTTAAGTATCAAGCCTTTACGCCCGGTTACGGACTCGCTGAAGCCACTGTAAAAGTCAGCACAAAAAAACACGGCGAAATGCCAGCCTATTGCGCGCTGGATGCAAATGAAATTGAAAAAAATAAACTGGTGTTTGTAGATGAATCCCACCCAAACGCATATTTCAATGTAGGCTGCGGCTGGTCAAATATTGGCGCGGATATTCAAATCGTCAACCCGCAAACCGGCTTAATAGCGCCCAAAGACGAGATGGGGGAAATTTGGGTCAAAAGCGATTCGGTGGCGCAAGGATACTGGAACAACCCCCAAGCCAGCGCGGAGACGTTTCACGCCCGCATTGCAGGTCACGATGGCGGACCGTATCTGCGCACCGGCGATATGGGCTTCATCCATAACGGCGAACTCTATATTGCAGGGCGCATTAAAGATATGATTATCATTCAAGGGCGCAATTATTACCCGCAGGATATTGAGCTCACTGTTGAAACTTCCGACCCCGCCCTTCGCCCCAGTTGCGGCGCGGCTTTTGCCGTAGACGACGGTACGCACGAGCATCTCATCATTGTTCAGGAAGTGAAACGCGAACACCGCAAAAGCGAAAACTTGAAAAACGTTGTGAACAACATCCGCATGGCGGTTGCAAAAGGGCATGGATTACGCGCCAGCGCGGTGGCGCTGATTGCTCCCTCCACCATTGAAAAAACCACCAGCGGAAAAATTCAACGCCACGCAGCCAAAGATTCGTTTTTACATAACAGTCTGGATGTGCTGTATGAGTGGCGTATTCCCGATTTGTTGAAATTGGATAAATATGCCTCAACTTAATTGGGCTTGCGCAAAGTCATAGCTCATTCGGTCATAAACCGCCGACGGCAGACTACGGTCTTGTAGTCTGCCGTCAATTTTTTTTGGGTGAGCAAGTTCGGATTAAAGCATGATTGTTTTTTGCGCAATTTACTTCCACAACTTTGCCAGCTCGTTGAGCGACTGATAATACGGCTCAATGCTGGGGATGTAGTGCGCTTCGTTCTTTGCGTGCGGACCGACGCCCGTTTGCCCCCACACCACGGCTTGACCGCCGGGCGCGAACCTTGCGCTGGTGCCGGGAAGTTTTTTGCCAATCTTTGGCGCTTCGCCCGCAACATTTTGCACGGCTTGAATCAACGCCAGCAGCGCGGGGTTTTGCGGGTCACATGCCACGCCATTTTCCATCACGGTGAATTTTGCTTCCAGCCCATTTTCCGCGCAATAAGTTTCAACTTCCATCTTTAATCCTGTCACATCATCCTGCGGAATGGGGCGAATCTCCACGCCTAAAACCCCTTCGGCGGCGGTGACGTTATACACGCCCGGCGTGCCGACATGGATAAACGGAAATTTCGCCTGCGACTGCCAGCCATCCGCAGATTTGAGCGTGAGGTGTTTGGCGAAGATTTCATTCAACGCGGAGCGCGCGGCGATGAGTTTCTCGCTTAAATCGCCCGTGCCTGCCGCCCCGCTGTGAGCTTTCGCCCCGCGCGCAATGACATCAAACCGCATCACGCCGCGATTTTCCACGCAGATTTCGCCAAAGCGTTCCGTGCCTTTTTCGCCCGTGCGCTCGCCCGCAATGAATAACGATGGCGTTAAATTCAACTCTTTCAACACATGCGGCGTGCCCCATGCTTCGGCTTCGCCGTTTTCTTCATTGCCCACCAACATCAAGGAAATGTTCGGGTACGGCTTGCCTGCTTTTATCGCGTCTTTCATCCACACCAAATATGTCGCAACGACGGTTTTCATATCCGCCGCGCCGCGCCCGTGCAGATAATCGCCTTCAATACGCGGGATGAATTGCGAATCATCGGGTTCGGGTTCAACGACATCGAAATGCCCGGTAAGCAAAATGGGGTGATTGGTAATTGGTGATTGGTGATTGGCGTGTGGAAATGCCGCATATAACGCGGGATATTTTCCGTCAAAATATTTCACATCCAACCCCGCGCTGCGGAGATAATCTTCAAGCAACATGCCTGCGCGGTGAACTTCGTCCAACCGTTCTTCCGGGCAGGCGGTGACAGACGGGATGCGAATCAACTGCTGCGCCAAATCCAAAATTTCGGATGTTTTATCGGGGTACGAAAGTTCAATCACTGCCTGCGCGCGAGCGCGGAAAGAAATGGGCGCGTTGGGCGTTTGGCGGGCATCGTCGCGGCTGCGTTGAATAAATTCCGCAACCTTCGCGGCATCCACGCCCAGCGAAGCATGGTCGGCGCAAATTTTTTCCACATCCGCTTTCACCTGCGCTTCATGCTCGTACAACAATTCTTTCAGCAAAGACATCGGCACTTCATCGTTCTCGCCGAGTTC